>CAZPEZ010000131.1:0-10247 GCA_964585715.1 uncultured Occallatibacter sp. | reverse complement strand
GCGATCTCCAAAAGGCTATGGCTTCCGTCGGACAGATTCAATACCCATAACCGGGCATGAATCTCCTCCGGAATCGCCTGACCGCCCCGGCTGCCGTAAAGTCCTCGCTTGCCAAGCTGCGGTTCGCAATACGGGTTCTGATTCTGATACGACCGGTTTCCTTCAAGAACCTCGATGGCCTGCGTGCAGACTCGAAGAGAGTGAGCCAACTTCTCGGCTCGAATGAACTCAAGATTGTCGGCTGAGGTGTGGTATTCCGGGAAGGTGCCCCAGACGCTGCGCATGAGACATCCCACAGGCAGGTTGAAACCGGGTGAGCAGTACTGCCTCTCGTCGTATCCGTAGGGAGAGAACTCGAGCACCTCAAAGGATTCGCCGCAGTGCTTCAGCACGTGGGCCATTGCCCGGTCTATTTCGGTGTCGCCACGACGGCTCTTTTTGTAATGGAACCCGCCTGCATCTCCGATGCACGTCAGCACCAAACCATGACGCACTCGTTTCGTGTTTTCCTGATTCGTTGCCAGCCAGGTGATCGCGCCGATCGTGCCCGGAATAAAGACGAAGCGATAGGAATAGCGGAGCTTCTTTTCGCGCAGCAGACGGGCCAGAAACGCGGCGACCGTCACACCGGAAAGGTTGTCATTGGCGAGCGACGGGTGGCACGCATGGAGCGAGATCAGTACCTCATCGCTTGACTCGCCCCGAAGAGCAATCTCTCCATAGCTGAGATTTCCGTCTTCCAGGGAGGTGTCGATGCATACCTCGTATTCTCCCTCTTCCAATGCCTGCAGTTCGCGATGCCGGAGGCAAAATCCCCAATCCGGTTTGTAATACGACGTTCTGTACGGAATCCAATCGGGATGTTGCGGGATGCTGTGCAGGTGAGTACGAAGCTCGCTCAAAGAAAGCCGCGCTTGCATCGGCACGCTGTAGTTCAGAATATGAAGTGAGTGCTCCTGAAAATCGATGACCTTCCTGCCGGATTGATTCTTGACATAGGCATCGCGGATGTTCCATTCCTTTGGAACCTCCCAGTCAAAGACCTTTGTCCCGCTGGGGACCTCACGAATCTCGAGCGGAACAATCTCCTGGATCTTCTTCAGTGTTTCGCGAAGACCGTTACCCGTAATGCTGCGGCAGATGGGATAGAGCTCGGCAGCAAAGCGATGAAGCTCTTGCCCTATCGTTGTGAGATCGTCGCGATCCAAGCGGGGTTCCGAGATCGTCATTTTTCTCCGAAGTCGGGATAGTTGCGGTCGCGTTCGGAGATCACATGGGGCTCGAAAGGCCACTCGATTCCAAAAGCAGGATCGTTCCAGCGGACACCGCGCGCTGCTTCGGGATGATAGAACTCCGACATCTGATAGAACGCCTCGGTATCGTCTTCGATCGTCAGGAAACCGTGGGCGCAGCCCTCGGGTATATACAGAGCGCGGTGATTCTCGGCAGTAAGCTCAGCTGCAACCCAGTGTAAGTAGGTCGGCGAATCGGACCGCAAATCCAACGCAATGTCGTAGAGACCGCCTCGCGTACACCTGACGAGTTTAGCTTCCGGGTGCGGGTTGGCCTGGTAGTGGACCCCGCGCAGAGTTCCCTTTTTCAGGTTAAACGAAAGGCTGCACTGGACCAGTTGCGGGCTGAGACCATGCTCGCGAAACTCGTTTTCACACCAGGTGCGCGCAAAGAATCCGCGCTCATCCTGATGACGCTCGGGAATCACGATGAAGACTCCGGCTATCTTCGTTTCTTCAAAAATCATGCTTTCCCAGGGAAAGATCGCTTACCGCTGCCGTCTGGTGTTGGCAAAACATCGGGCACCTGTGCAAGATCTCATTTGCGAACAATCGATGAGGAGTCGTATCCTGCCGGTGCGGCTTGGCGTTCAAAGATATGCGCTTCGGTGACCTTCGGCCGCGTCGCGATCCTGCGTACGAAGTCAACGGCTTGCCCCAGATAGCTCCTCGCAGACCAAGGATTCAGGAGCTCTTCCACTAACCCCGGTTCGCCGTCAGGGATATCGTAGTAGGTGGTGTGGGTGTCGATCATCTCCGGGCGAAGCAAAGAATTCCCCCAATTGGCGGGGAAGTAAGTGATCTTGCTCTTGTCGGTAGCGGCCGGCCGTTCCTTCAACACCCCTCCAGTCACTTTCGCCAGAAGAGCCGCCGCCAGGTCCCGTCCGCTCCCCAGAGGCACCGGACAGGGTGGAGTACAGCGCGGATTCATCTCGATCAAATAGGGCAGCCCGGTCCCTTCTTCGATCATGAAATCCAGACCGAAGAACCCGGACAGATTCAGATGCTTGGTCAGAACCTCGGCTGCCCGCAGCATCTCGGAGCCTTCCACGACCTCGACAACCATGGCTGGTTCGGTCGGCCCCTGAGCCTGGATCACTTCGACTGCGATGCCGGCCAGGACCTTTCCTTTCCAGGACACGACTGCACAATTGGCCGGGCGCCCGTGAATGTGAGACTGGACGATCACCCGGGGACGTGCACGCCGCCAATCCGACAGGATCCAACCCCGATCGCGATTGAGGCTCAGCCGTTTGACTAACTCCACCAGACCCGGCCGCTGGCTCAACTCGAACCAATCGCGCCGTGCTTCTCGCACGGTTTTGGCAATGCGGACGCCGCGCCCGCCCCAGGAACCATCCGCTTTGATCACCCAAGGAGGCTGGGTTTGTGCGCACCAGAGCTCGAGCTCTGCCGCGCTGTCAATCGCAATCATGTCCGGCGCGCGGATTCCTTCTGCGCGGGCGACCTGGAGAAGTTGATAACGGCTCGAAACGAATTGAAAGCTCTCTGGATCCCCCAGGGAGTACTCAATCAACGAAGTGATGCGCGATTCAACTCTTCCATGCGCAGTTTCGACCGCATAGAGTTCGTGGAGATGTTGCACACTGCGATCGCAGAGCGGCAAGATGATGTCGGGTTCGAACGCTTCAATCGCCCGTCGGAGAGAAGCGAGCGGTTGGGCGCCGACATACGGGAGTGTCTGCCGCACGGCACTTGTCTTCGAGGCCGGATGCCTTGGAGACGGACAAATGACCGCAAGCTCGCAACCCATGCTCGCAAATCCCATCGCCAGACGCGGCCCCAAAGGCCAGCGATTCGTATCTGTCAGTAGAATCTTCGGCCCGGTTGGGCTGCTTTGATTTTCCTGTTTGAAAGGTGAACTCATGCCTCCGTCCTCAGATGCGTTCCGTTGCTTGCGTATGCTCGGTTGCGGCGTACGCTCCAGAGGCGGCCCGGACTGGCTTTGCCAAGATACGTGAAATATACCGGGCCGTGTAGTCCGCGCCAAAGGCGAAACGCATCAACGGTCCAAATGTATTCGCCGAAGACACTCCAATAAAATGCAGACCTGCAATCGAGGATTCAAAAGAGGCCGAGAGAGCCGGCGCCTTTCCAGTGGTTTTCAGTTTTGCGCGGATCGAAGAGCTCAGAAACTGGAGCCGCTCGATATCTGGCTGATATCCCGTAGCAGCAACCACATGATCGGACACAACGGAGGTCTTGTTGTTTTGGGCATCGACTAAGTGCAATACAGGCTTGCCCTGCTCCACCTGGGCACTAACGATCTGCACGCCGAGATGAAACGGCATCTTGCCCTCCACCTGTTGCCTGGTAAACCAAGGCGGCGCCGGGCCGAGAGTCTTGCGCACTCGATCGAGGCGCAGTTCTTCGGGGAGATAGCGGAACCAGTGCGGCGCGTTGGCGTAGAAGTAGAGTTGCACTCCCGATCCGATGCCGGTTCTCGGATTGGTAAGATTCTCAAACCAGGAACGCTCTCCCCCCGGGGGTTCCTGAAAGCGGATCGAAGAATCCCTGGCGATCACCTGGGGGAATGCGCCCGCTTCGAGTAACAGTCCCGCGAGATCGAGAGCGGAGCCTCCCGCGCCGACGATCGCGACGGACTGACCTTTGAACTTCTGCACATCGCTGTGCGCCGAACTATGGCTGACGAACTCTTTCGGCAGCGCATCGAACACCGGGGGCACGTAGCCGAAGTGCGTGATACCAACCGCGACGACGACGCGGCGGGCCTGCAGCTCTTCTCCATCATCGAGCCTCAATGCAAAGCCGACGGGCGAATTGTCGATGGAGACAACGAATCTTTCCTCGAGATTCGACACAAACTTCTTCTGAAAGGCGAGACCATAGGCAATGAACGTGCTCAACGCCACGGGTTCCCCCACATCTCCATAACGGATGCCCTGCTGCTCACAGTAATGACGGAGTGTGAAAGTGGAACCTGGATCGGACAGGGACGAAGCAAAGCCCTCGGACTTCAGATGCATGCCCTTGGGCATATGGTCCCGCCAGACACTCATCGGACTGCCGAAGATGCGGAAGCGGACACCGAGTGACGCCAAGTGTGCGGCTACCGATAAACCATACGGACCAGCGCCAACAATCGCTACCTCAACGACGTTTGCCATTTCATCTTTTGCATTTGCCATGCGCAATCTATGCCTCTCCATCCATTGTTTTAGGTTCTTCGCTAAAGCCTTTATTACCTTTTCTTGCTATCAACAATCCTTACTGCTTCTTCGATGCCTTTTCAACGAACCTTCAGTCTGGGCCTTGAGTTACAGCACCGCTCCGCGGTTGACACGCGCTGCACCCAAGATCGAACGAGCCTTTGCTTGCTTGTAACATTCCGCGATGAGGCCGGCGTTGAACCAAGCCTTCAACTTGCAGTCAAACCGTTCTCGTTCTTCGATCTTCAATACCCAGTAGACGAACCATCTCAGCCATCTGCGTACGAGGTAAAGAGGCACTCCCCGGATTACCCTCTTTCCATCCGCTGGGACTCCAGACTCGCGTATCTGCGAGCGGCCTTTGTCAAACCACCACGTAAGGAAGTATCTCTTGGTTAGACGTTCTTGAGCCACCGGGTGATAGACAACCGCATCCGGTTGGTAATAGATGTGTTCACCGGCGGCAAAGAGCCGGCGCGCGAACTCGCTGTCCTCATTACGGATCTCGTTGTTGGGTGAAGGCCCCAGATCGACACGAAAGAGACCGTACTTCTCAAACGCGCTCTTGCGGAAGGCCATATTCGTCCCAACCGGGCTCTCTTCGAGCAGAGACCCCTGGTCTCCCCGATCGAACGAAACCAGAGGGCCAGCAATCGCCCAGCCTTCTCTCGGGATCCATGCCGGCGCCTCCGTGGTCCATAGAGGCACGACGCGGCCCGCGGTTCCAGCATAGGACTCCGATTCGAACGGTGCAGTTAGATTCTGAAGCCAGTTGGGAGCAACAGTCACATCGTCATCCATGAACACGAGCACATCGCCCCTGGTCGCTACGATCCCGCTGTTCAGGGCGTAGGACTTTCCAGGGTTGGCTTCAAATAAGTAGCGAAATCTTCCCGGATAGCGGAGTAAGAACTCCTCGACAACCTCGCGGGTTTGATCCTTCGAGTTGTTATCCACAACGAGGACCTCCCACTCCTTCCCTTCTGGGAGGATAGAAGCTGCGACACTCTCCAGCGCGGTGGGCAGAAGCTGGCAGCGGTTATACGTACAAAGTACGACCGTAATCTTCATAGAATTCCGATTACCGCCTTGGGCCAGGCTGTTTTCATCCAGCAACAGCAGCATCCAAAGGCTGTTGTATGCGGAGCCATTCCTCGAAAACAACCAAGCTGAAAAGAACTTTGTGATAGTCGCTTCTGCCGGAACGATGTTGCTGCACCATCGCCTGAACGGCCGCGGGCCGCAGATAGCGATAAAGCATGGATTGGCTGTCCATCAGCGTCTCGTCGAGCTTCTTGCTCATCGAACTACGGAACCAATCATCCACGACATTGACCGCGAACCCTCTTTTCTTTCTCCTCAGAATCTCGCCCGGCAGGAATCCTTCACACACTTTCCGATGCAGCCATTTGCGCGATCCATTGCGTATCTTGAGATTGGCAGGCAAACGTTCGACATACTCGACAACTTCCTTGTCGAGATACGGCACGCGAGCTTCGAGGCCGTGCGCCATCGACAGCTTGTCACCGTACATGAGGAGTTCATCGGGGAGAGTGGATCTCAGTTCGAGATACTGGAAACCGCCGAGTTCGTCCGTATCCTGAATCAGAGGGAGTAAGTCGCTCCAGCAGCGGAGAATCTCATCGCCCGCATCGGCGTCCAGGTATCCATCCTGGAAGAGGCCGTTGATCTCTTCTTCGGGGAGCAGTGACAACACATTCTGATAACGGCGGGCTCTCTCCGGCAGGTTCAGCGAATGCATGCCACGCTTCAATGTCTCATTCCTTGGCAATGCGGCAATACCCGAAGAGAGCACTGATCGCACACCACCGGGCAGCCCCGCCCACAACCCGCCGTATCGCACCCCGAGATGACGCCGATAGCCACCGAACAATTCGTCCGGTCCCTGCCCCACCAGGGCAACCTTCACGTCTTCGCGAGCTCGCTGGCAGACAAAGTACATCGGCACGATCGATGAGGTCGCAATCGGCTCTTCCACGCAGGCAACAATTGTGCGCAACGCCTTGTCGAACTGCTCACGGTCGAGCTTGACTGCGGCATGGTCCGATGCGAAGTAGCCTGCCGTCCTTGCGGCATCGCTGAGCTCATCATCCGCAAAGCTCGAGCCGTAACCGACGGTATAGGTTCTCCACGACTTCCCATACAGGTTCATCAAAGCCAGCAACATCCCCGAGTCGACGCCGCCGCTCAGCAACAAACCAACCGGTACATCGCTCAAAAGGTGACGCTTCATCGCCTGCTTGTAAAGTTCCAGCAGTTCGTCCTGAGCCTGCTCCACTGACTTGGGCGGAGCAAATGGAGAGGGAGCAAATCGATACCACTGGCGGACTGTCACCTTCTGTCCTTCGCACACCAGCATCGTTCCTGGAGCAAGCTTGCGAATCCCCTGATAGATCGTGTGGGGCGAGGGAGTATACCGGTAGCGAAGGAAGAGGTTCAAAGAAGCTGGATCGACTTCGGGTGTCACGTCACTCGCCGCGACCACAGCGCGAATCTCCGATCCGAATCGAAGGGATCCGGCTTCATCGCGGTAGTAGATCAGCTTGATTCCGAAACGGTCGCGTGCGACGACCAGACGTTCCCGGCGAACATCCCAGATGGCCACGCCGAACATGCCATTCAGATGATTGAAGACATCGTCGCCCCACTGCTTATAGCCATGCACGATCACTTCGGTATCCGACTTGGTGCGGAAGACATGACCAAGGGCAGCGAGCTCTTGTTTCAGCTCGGGGTAGTTATAGATCTCGCCGTTGAACGCGACCCAGACCGACTCTTCGGCATCGGACATCGGCTGGTGGCCGCCGGCAAGATCGATAATCGAGAGCCGCCGAAAGCCCAGCCCAATCGGACCCGCGAGGAAATAGCCCTCATCGTCAGGACCTCGGTGGGAGATGCTCGACGCCATCTTCTCGAGATCGCGACGCCTCACCGGGGACCGATCAGCGTAGTTGAATTGTCCGCAGATTCCGCACATGAAGGTAAAACTCTGCCTCTCTTCGCTGCGACTACGACTTTTCCGATCGACTCTCTGTCAGCAGGAGAAGACAGAGGCTCCGAAAGAGCTGCGACTGTGCCCACCGATGCATCGGTGTATTGTCCCATCCGAGCAGGAGCTGACGCGCACGAAACGAACCATCATTTTTCTGCCATCCTTCGAGCGAACGCATGCCGGAAAGAATGCGATCCAATGCGGGAAAGCGCCCCCGCAACAGGACAGCCAGATTGATGCACTCGGCATAGTCATAAAGTTCGTGCCGATAGACGGTGAGCCGCGGTCTGCGCGAAAACGGCTTGGGCATTCCCTGTTGGTCAAAAAGGTTCTTGACGTAGTAGTCGACGCCCTTCTCGATTGCCTGCGTCACATCCCGATCGCCCGTAAGGGCCTCTATCTTCGCCAGGCCCTTCAGCACGAAGCAAGTATGGAAATGATCCACAAAATCGCGTTCGCCTTCTGTCGAGTAGAACCACGAGCCGTCGGGGTTCTGCGATTGCAGGACGAAATTCAGATTGCGCCTTGCCGTGCTGAGATACTTCTCTTCTCTGAAATCGATCGAAGCCTGGGTCAAAAGGGCGGCCCGGTACGCACTGGCATTGACAACCATCCCCGGCTCGTTTGACAGAGGATTGTACGAACAGCTGGAGGCATCAGGAGACGTCGGGAAATCGTGGTAGTCTTCGTGCGCGTGCTGAGCAATGGAACGGAGAATCTCCCACCATTCCTGCCGCCGATCGATCTGGTAGACATCCCAGAACGCCTCGTAGGCATAGGGCACGGTTGTGATGAGCGGCGTTTCGGCGGGCATGGTGCCATGCCGCGTCTCCCAATCAAACGGGTAACCCCAGCTATAGTTTTTATAGCCTCGGCAGCGTGTCTCTTTCAGGACATCGAGGAAGTGAACCGCGCGATCGTAGTACTTTTTTTCTCCGGACGATGCGGCTAGGTAGGCGAAGCCCATCGCATAATGCGCGTCGGCGATGGGCAACCGCTGCCGCTTCCAAAACAAGCGCCTGGCCGATGGCACCAAAGCCTCGGAGAGGATCATCGGTGCGACAACGAGTTTTCCCAGCCGCGGCCGTTTGTAGTAAGTCGCCTTCGCCCACCGTCCCACGGGGCTGGCGAAATAACTCTGATGGTCCCAGGACGTTTCCCCATACCGGTCGAGCCACGCAATGAAGCGTAGGACCGTGTCTTTCGTCTGAGCCGTATCCGAGGGCAGTGCCTCGGTTGAGATCCGTTTCGTCGCTGGAAGTGTAGTAGCCATCAATAGGTTCACTTAATCGGTATGAAGTCTCTGGTTCGAACCGACTGGAGTATGGGCCGATCCGGGGCTGCTTCGCGAAGTTTAGCCGGAGTAGAGGGCGTCGTTAATACAACTCTTGTCCTATTTCGCGCCGTCCGCCAGCATGTAGGGCTCGACTTTCTTGAGCCGGACTAACGTCCCCAGAATCCGCCGCAGCTTCTGGGTCTGCTCTCTGCGGTGAAACTGTATGAGCTCTGGCGACACGGGGCGTTTCATGCGGCGAATTGCGGCCCAAAAGTATCCGCAGAACAGAGCGATCCCGCCGACAATCCTTGGCCTCTTCGTCATTTGGTAGGTCGCCCTGAAGACTTCCCACACGGGAGAACCGCCGAGAAAGTAATCTTTCGCCCCATAGTCGTACATCGCACCCGCACGGCTTCGTTGCGCTGTGCCCATCACCCGATAATGGTGAAAGCGCCGATCCCGGAAGTTTCTGGTCTCCCAGCCCTTCATGCGCGCGGTGGTTACTGCGATCCAGTCGATTCCGCCGGCAGGGTTGGCAACATAGCCCCCGATCTCTGTGAAGCATTCTTTGCGGAAGAGTTGGCAGGCACCGTGCACACAGATCTCACCCTCAAAGCTATCCCGCGTCGAGTCCCAATTGTTCTCCTGCGTATAGGCGGTGCCCGCAACGCCCAGTTTTGGATTCTCCCTGAGCTTCCCGAGAATGTACTCGAAGTGGTCCGGTGTGAAAGAAATATCGGAATCCAGATTGCCGATGAACTCGTAGTCCAGGTCGCGGACGCGTTCCATCCCCTGATTGAACGCCAGGACCTTTCCCGCAAAATTCCGCACCTTCCTGGGGGGTAGATTCACCAAGTCGATCCACGGATGATCCGCGCGATAGCGATTGACGATTTCTGCAGTGGCGTCGGTCGAACCGTCATTCACGATCACCCACCGCAGCGGCAGCACCGTCTGGCAGACCATCGATTGAAGCGTCTTCTCGATGAACTCCTCTTCATTCCTTGCCGGAGTGATGAGAACGTAGCGCATCGTGGAACTTTCTATCATTTCTTCTTCTAACCTCGCGTGGGCTTCGGACCCTGTTTTAACTCGCCTAAGGATTGCGCAAAGATCGTTATGAATGAGGTCCAGTTGCTCTAGGAAGGCTGCGTGGCAACGATGGTTTGGATCGGTGCATCCATCGGATCGGAGCGATCGAAGAGTTTGCGCAATGCCATCAGTTCGCGCCGCACCGGCTCCAAAATCAGGGCGCATGCACACCCCAGGGCGAAGCTTCCTGCCATCACGGCAAGGCGGGCCAGCATGGAATGCGGAACATACCAAAGAGATTCCAATTCAGCGGCACAGATTCCTGCCAAGCTCATGGCGATTGGATAGACAATGCTCTTCGCCAGGTCCCGAACCTTGAGCTGTGTTCCTCGAAAACTGTACTTGAGCATTGCGGGCATGATCCCGATGAGGACCAGCGAGCC
>CAZPEZ010000130.1:0-10322 GCA_964585715.1 uncultured Occallatibacter sp. | reverse complement strand
CTGTTGTTGGCAGACCGGTCGTCCTTTCTTGATCCGCCTATGAGCGAGTTGCCGAACACACCTGCGCCGGACGCAGCCATACAGCAACAACTTCTCGAAGCGGCGCAAAGATTTACCCTCCAGATCTTGCCGCGCCTTCCCGATTTCCTCGCGACCCGGACGACACTAAGTTTTGACAACAGTCCTCAGGAAGCTACGAAGGGCGGATATCTCCAGCGAATAGGGTTGCATCTGGTCCGCACATCGAAAACAGAAGTCTCCGTACGCAACGAGCAGAACCCATCGACAGGCCCCACGCCAGCATCGTCGCAAGAGCAAGACGGACTCGTGACATGGGGCGAATTTGGTTCCACTCTCCTGATCATTCTGAGCGACTCAGCCCATGGAAGGATTGCATGGGGTCATTGGGAGCAAACTTCTTCGGGCCAAGTTGCAGTCTTCAACTATGAAGTGCCCAAGGCCGCCTCCCACTACGAAATTGTCGCTCCAGTCGAGCAGACTCAGCCGGGCTTTCAATCCAATCCGTCGGCAGCAACGGGCGGGACGATCGCGATGGTGGCAAGGTCAACGACGCGATGGACCCGTACCAAACCCGGCTATCAAGGTTCCTTGTGGGTGGACCCGGCCACGGGAGCAATTATTCGTGTCTCGCTGGTCGCCGATTTGAGCGGAAACTCCGCATTGAACCGCGGAGCCATCGTCGTGGAGTATGGCCGGGTCACGATTGCGGATAGGACGTTCATCTGCCCGGTACGCAGCCTCGCTCTCTCATCGGCTCCGTCAACTGTCAACGATACCTTTGAAGGTGCAACGACCGAGTGGTTAAACGAGAACCTCTTCACCAACTATCACATCTTCGCCGCTACGTCGCGGATCCTCACTGAAAGCGACGTGGAAGCATCGCGTACCCCTGATGCAAAGACTGTCGGTTCTGCCGCTGAACACATTGTGCAGCAAGCTCCGATCGCGGCATCTCCAGTCTCTGAGCAGGCATCGTCTTCAATCGAACCTCAGCCTGCGCCAGCGGTCCTTCCAACAACTGCGCCGGCTGAGAAGGCGGAAATACCTCAGTCTCAAATGCCGATCGTCAGCAATGCAGCCGTTGAAACCAAGCCGCCAGCGAACGCGGCTCCAGTTGAGCCACCAACCCGGCCTGCCTCTGGGAACAGTCCCGAAGGCGTGCTGCAGGCATCGCCGGTTGCGCAAGCGACGCAAATCCCTGGTAGCGGCTTCACAATCCATGTTGATGTGAATGAGTTGCTTGTGCCGGCGGTGGTTCGCGATGGGAAGGGGCTCACCGTGGGCGGCCTCGACAAAGGTGATTTTAGGGTCCTAGATCAGGGCAAGCCGCGGGCAATAACCGGATTCACGGTTGAGAATTTTGCGGCGACAGGGGGCGTTCGGCGAGTTCCTGAGTCGGGCACTGAAAGTTCGGCCGTGGCCGCTCAGCCTGCAGCCACGCGAGACCGATATATTGTCTTCGTCTTCGATGACAGACATCTGAACCTCTCCGATCTTGCGATTACTCAAAAAGCCGCAACCAAAATGCTGGACGATCCACTTGGCGCTGGAGAATACGCGGATGTGCTGTCGTTTATGGGAGTCAACTCCGGCATCACCCGCGACCGCGCCGCGCTCAAGGCTGCCATCATGCAACTAAAGGCGCACCCGCTCCATCAATACGACGATCACGATTGTTTCGCTATCTCCGCCTATGCGGCCCATCAGATCCTCGACGTAAGGGATGACCAGGCCTTCCAGGCAGCCGTAAGCCAGGCCAAAAGCTGCTCTAACCTGATGCTAATGAGCGGGGAAAATGTTTTTGAGAACATGGTGCGTTCGGCTGCGAACCATGCTCTTGCAGTCGGTCAGGAAGATGCTCGCGAATCACTCAACGTAATCGAAAATGTTGTCCGCGCCATGGCCAAACTACCCGGCAGGCGAACGCTGATCCTCGTCTCGCCTGGGTTTTTCTCAAATTCTCCAGAGACTATGTATTTCAAATCCGAGGTCCTTAACCAGGCGGCTGCAGCCAACGTCATCATCAGTGCCATCGACGCGCGAGGCATGGTTGTCGACACCACCGGAGCCGATCACGTGATGTCCGAACTCGCTGCAGGGACCGGCGGAACCTTCTTCGACCACTCCAACGACCTTGAAGGCGGATTCAAGAGCCTCACCGTACCACCCGAGTTCCTCTACCTGCTTGAACTCTCGCTCAAAGGCGTTAAACCGGATGGCGCCTATCACCAGCTTCAAGTCAAGGTCAACCAACCCGGCTTATATGTCCAAGCTCGTAAAGGCTATGTTCTCGCCAAGCCCGAGAAGGCCAAAAAGTAGGAGCGCACACAGAACTGAGCCGGACCCGTCGCAGTGTTGAGCTTTAAGTTCAGGCCTCACCGTGAATAGGGGCTCCTCAAGGTCGGCTCTCTGGGCTATCTGCAGTTTGCAGAGAGGACTGTGTAAGGCGGCTAATTGCGTGGCACGGATTCACTGCAGCTCGAGCTCGCGACGATAGATTGAAATTCGGTGAGCAGCATGTGGCCAGCTCGGAAGTGACCCGGTTTTGGTGCTACTTCCGGGTTGGGGGTTACCCAGGAATCCTGGGATTTTTCTTTGATCTGGGCGGATCAATGCCTAGTAGTAATAGCGCGTTTTGAGGGTCCAGGGGGATTTCGGATAGCGGCGGTGGAGTGTTTGAAACGCAGCCTTGCCGACGGGTGTGTACTCGGACATGCTGTCGCCGGAACCATTCGCATCGAAGGTCTGACAGGCGTAGTGGCCGGCGCGCACAGTGAGCGCCAGAGCTTCGGGCACATACGGATCGTCAGGATGGAGATTGGCGTAATCAAGGACGCGCTGACCAATAAGAGCGACGGAATCGGGAAGCTGCTGCAGTCGCTGATACTCAGCCGTCGCGAGCCCTTCCTGTTGTGGCGAGATGAATGCTGGAACAGGCAGAGAGACGGGTTCGGGTGCATTGCGATATTCCCACGGCTTGCACCACCAGTTGTCGCGCAGCTCGTCGAAGACGCTGTAGCTGGAGACACGCGAAACGCCCGGCTCGAGGTAGGGACGAATGCCGGAGTTGCGTAGGATGGCTAAGTCAGCTGGGAACCCGATACTGTCGCCGGCGGTGTCGTATATGGTCTTGGGAAGCAGAGGCGCGAGTTTTGCGGCACTGGCTGCATCTTCCAAGAGGATGGCGCGCGTCCAGGCGACAACGGTGAGGTCCTGGCGCAGATTAGCGGGAAGGGTCAGAGACATGGAGGCTTCGATCAGGTGAGCGAGCGGCGTGTACCGGTTGAGCACTGCGACGCCGTCCTCGTCGAATCTGAGGGGCTGTTTGAGCTCGGGGCAATCGACTTGTCTGTCGTGTGCAGGGGCGCCTTCGTCGCAAAAGCTCTGCAAGTCTTCTGCACCTTCGGAGCCGGTTGTGAGCGTGGTGCGCGGCGCATAGACGAGGAATTCTTTGAAGTCGCGAGCCACTGCCATGCGCTCGCCGAGCAATGCGTTAAGCACCGAACTGGGCTTTTCGCGGCGTAGATTGGGGAGCCGCGCGTCTAGAAGGGGGCGTGCCTCGTCAGCGCGATGGAGCGCAATGAGCAGGCGGACGCGATGGAAAAATGCCGTGTCGTAGGCGGGCGAGCCGGGGGGGATCTTTGCGGCTTCGTCGATGAGTGCGGGCACGAAGGCGTCGGAGACATCGGCTTTCGCCATCGCCATAACTAGCCATGGAAAGGCGTGGGTCTGCTGCCAGGCCGCGTATGCGTCGGCTGCCGTTCCGTTGCCGCGCCACGCACTGATCCACGCGATGAGGGGAGCAGGATTCTCAATCTTGATCTGCTTTTCAAAGATCCAGCTGAGATCCTGAAGGTCGTGTCTGAAATTCAGATCAGGCGTGGGGCCGGAGAGTGCCGCGCAGATCTCGGCGGCTCGCGTTTGGGGCTCGGTGCGGATACGGATAAAGTTGAGTTCGCTCTGGATAATAGCGCGTGAAGGCGTGGGGTCGGGCTGATCCAGAAGAGCTTCGAGCATCTGCTGCGCGCGCTGCATCGTGCCGGCGTCGTATGTCGCCAATTCACCGCTGTACGGGTCGGAGGCTTTGCCGATGGCAAAGGCCTCGCGGACCGTGGCGCGTGCGGCGAGATATTCGCCCCACGGGCTCCAAGGTGAGTTGCGATCGGTGGCGATGGCTGCGAATTGGCGCGCAGCTTCGTGAAACTGCTTTGCGTATAAAGTCGCTGAAGCGATCTGGTAAGCGCGGTCGGCAGTGAGCAGGATGGGGCTGCCTTCGTGAGCGGGCGCAGGCATTGTTGGCGTCTTTCCCGCGCAATTCGAGAAGACAGCGTCCTGTGCGCGAATCCAATCGACGAGGGCAGGACTCTGCGCGCCCCACGCCGAGGCTCGTTTATTAAGGGTGAGGACCGCGTTGGTGAATGCGCCGTCGGGACAGTTGAGGTAGTTTTCGTCGAAAACGATAGTGCCGTCGTAGTCGGTCGGGAAGAATACTTTCTGGGTATCTGGCGGAATTGTGGGAGCGTATTTGGCGCGCTCGAGGAGCCATTGGCCGGCAGGCTGTTCGCTCATCCGGGCCTTCTTAGCTGCCTCCTGGGCCTCGTAGATCTGATCTGGGCTGATGTGCCGGTAGTCGGTGATGATACCCGCGCGCGGCGTGGGAGGCACGTAGGCACTTCGCTCGGCGGCAGAGAGTTTACCGCCATTGAGATAGCGATAGGCGAGGGCATATTCGTTTGAGTCGAAGCCTGCTTGGAGAATTCCGAGGCGACCGTCGGCAAAAGCAGCCAGATCGTCCGGACCGGATTTGTCGACGAAGACTTCGGGCTCGAACCAGGGACCACAGGCTTCGATCTGGCCGATGGGTAACGCGAGAGCGGCAACAAGGAAAGCACCGAAGGCAAAAAAGCGCGATTTCATGGAAGTTTCCGTTCGAGTACAGCAGCAGAGTCCTGTCGCCAGCCATTGTCCGCGAAGACGTAGACACGCTTGCCTGCCAGGCGTCGGGGCCAAGGTTCGGTCGTCGAGACGCCTGCGGAAGATTGGCACAACGGCTCGCGAATTTGAAAATCGTCGACGCTCGAGGGAGCGCGGTGGTGATCGGCCTCCATGCGAAAGAGCATGGGCACGGCTTCGTCGATGGGGAGGTTCGAGAGCCAGTCGTCGTAACTGCACCAGGAAGCTAGCGCGGTGATGGAGAGGGGCAAATTCGGCGGCAGCTGACGGCGCAGGTCGAAGAGTAGGTCGCGATAGAAGGAACGTTGCGAGCGTGTCGCATCGAAGTCGAGTTGTAAAGCCGCGATGCCGGGCTCGCGAGCGGAGGCAAGGAGGGCCTCCACCACGTCGATCCGGTTGGAACTGTTGAGCACAGCGGTGCGGGGAGCCTCGATACGTACAACGGGCATGCGCGCGATAGTTGCAGGAAACGAAACCAGGTCGCGGCGCGGCTGGCTCGCGACGGTGAGGCCGATAGTGAGCGTCTTATCAAGGTAGGCTACCGCGAAGTGGCGCGTGTTGAGAAAGCGCAGATCTTCGCGGCGCTCCCAGGTCCAGAGGGTGTAGCGCGGGAGTGACGCAATGCGACCTGTGGGATGTGGAACGGAATCGGAATGTATGCCGAAGGAACAGATTAACGCGACGAGCGCAAAACGAACGTCGCTCCAGAAATGGACGCAGGTGAGCATGACAATGGCGCTTCCACAATGACCGAAATCCGGCAGGAAATCAAGACAGCAGAAGGCGTAATTGAACGCGTTGCACTCGACTAAGGACACTCCTGAGGGACAACGGGATTCGGGGATGGTGCCGGCCGGGTATTTGCGACAGGCCTATGGCCGGACTCGCGGTAGTGGTCAGAGGCAGCTCGACGGATCATGATTATGCGGTTTCGACCCGCGAATATCAGCTTGATCAATCGTCGCCATTACCTGCCACGGCTGCTGCTGACTCTGTCCTCGTTCGAAGAAGACGACCAGCGCCTCTTGACCGGTCACTCCATATCAATTTCTGGTTTGCGGGTGACTCGACCATGACGACCCCCGCACACGCCCACGGCCCGGATGCGACTACACTGACAGCGTGTTAGAGGACGCAACTTGTTACCCGCCAATCGACCCGTATCCATAAGCGTGCCACGAAGAGTTGGGCTGTGGTTTATGGCTTTGCTCTTGGCAGTCGGCCTGTTCAGCCTACTGTTTTGCCTAATGCCAAACGTAGCGGCGCACTCTATTGAAACGCTCTCGGGGGTCTCTGTTGCAACGTTGATGCTTGCGTTTCCGGTCGCGTGCCTATGCCTTCCGCTTGTGATCGGCCTCAAGGATGCGGAGGAGCATCGGATTTGGATTATTCTCTTCAGCGGGATTCTGATTGGGCCTGTGTCGATGGCACTTTGGTCCTTTTTCCTGCAGTGGCGTGGCGAGGATTCGCATACCGTTTGGCACGGTGACCCACTTTTAGGGATAGGTGGCCTCGCAGGTATGGCCTTCGCAACGATTGTCGGATCGCTCACGGCCTTGTTCTATGTCATTGCGCTGAGAGTGATTCACCGACGCTTCAGAAAACTGGTCGATTTGACTTAGCGAAAGGGATCGATCCCGCTCAGCGAACTCATGACATCGGACGCTGCTGGAGATCCAAGCATGACCGAAGAACTCCAAAAGAGTGTGAGCTTCATTCACGATCGGGAAAGGGCAATCCGCCTTTGGGAACTGATACGGGATGACGCGCAGCGAGTAGTAAGCGAAACAAAGGCACGCTCCGAGATGCAGGGAGATTCCGTTGAGACCAACCCGACGGTTGCTAAAGCGCGCGCTTATATTGACGCGTGCAATGCGTCGATTCATGCGACCAAGGCGCGAATCGAAGAACTGGCAAGGGGAGATTAGGATGGTGGACGATCCGCGAGTAATCCGTTTAGGGGCTTACTTCCGGGTGGCGGATGATCCGACCGGGACTCAGAAATTTGTCCGCCAGGCGCCAAATTCGCGCCTCTGTGATTGCGTTTGGCGCAAACCGAGAACGGATCGTAGAAGTTTCTCTGACCAGGTCCAGGGTGCACCCATTCGGCAGGGCACTCGCTGCCTCAGTCTTCGCGCAGCAGGATCAGAGGATTGACGGTAAGTGCGCGTTGCGCGGGAATCCATGTCGCCAGCAGGCCAAGCAAGGCCATCGCCACCACAACGCCGGCCAGGACCAGCGGATCGCGTGGCGTTGCCTGGTACACAATGAACGCCAGAACCCGTGTCGCAAGAAGTCCGAGCAGCAATCCTGCGGCCGATCCAATCGTCAGCAACTTGATGGCACGGCCCAGGGCCGCCTGCAACACTTCCCTGCGCTGCGCGCCGAGGGCAATACGAATGCCCAACTCGCGCAGGCGTTTGCTGACCGAATAGGCTGCCATCCCGAAGATGCCGGTGATCGACAGCATCGCGCCCATGACTCCAAGCACGCCCAGGGAAACCGTGGCCATGCGCGAAGCAAACAGCGCTCCGTTCATCTCCTCGTTCCAGGTCTGGATGAACGCAGGTAATCCGGAGTCGAGATCCCGAATTGTGCTGCGGATGGCTGCGACGAGTTGCTGCGGATCGCGCCTTGAACGAACCACAAGGCACGTGTCGTTCGCGGGGAATTGCAGGATGGGAAGGAACATCGCCGGCTGCGGATCTTCGGCCAAGTTGGCGGTATATTTTCCATCTTCAACGATGCCCACTACTCGCATGAGCGTTCCGTCTGGCATCTTGAAATGCTCGCCGATGGCCTGGGAACGATTCGCAAAGATTGTGCGGGCAAACTCACGGTTCACAATAGCAACTCGCGGCGCATTCAGGTCATCGTGAGAGTTGATGTTTCGCCCCGACAGCAACTCTGTCTTCGCGGCGTGGAGGTATTCGGGAGAGATTCGATATTCGATTGGCTGCGCGATCGCGTTCGGCGGCCGCAGGTCAGTCGCCTGGTCGCTGAAGACATAGGAGATGCTCCAGCCCATGTGCAGAGGTGGGATATCCACCAGACCGACGGAGGTTACTCCGGGAATTGCCTGCATCGCCTCGATCATGCGCTTCTGCATGGCGGGCATCTTGTCCGGGGGGTAGCCGGCTATGGCAAGGTCCGTATCCACCAGCAGCGCGTCCTTCGGCTCGAATCCAAAGTTGTTGTGCAGCGATCGCGCCAAGCCGCGAACGGCCACCATGGAAGAGGTGACGAGCACTGCGCAGATGGCAATCTGCACCACGAGCAACAGGTCGCGGACAGTCAATCTTCGTCCAATCCTGGCGCTCGAACCCGCTTTCACGATCTCGTAGGGGTTCGATTTAAGGACCTGCCGCACAGGTACAATTCCGAAAAGGAACCCGCTCACTAGGGCCAACAGAAAGGCAACAAGGTAGACGTTGACGTCCGGGCTCACCGGAAAGTTCATGGGGAACTGCGGAAATGGCTGCCACTGGCTGAGGCGGTGCAACAGTAAGACACTCGCGACGAGCCCCGCCGCTCCGCCGGCAACGGAAATCAGAAGCGCTTCAGTCAATAGCTGGCGCAGGATGCGCGTGCGGGTCGAGCCGAGCGCGAGGCGCAGCGCGACCTCCCGTCCGCGGTCCGCAGCGCGCGCGGCAAAAAGGCTCCCGAGATTGGCACATGCGGCCAGCAGGATCAACCCGGCAAGCAACATGAGCCCTGCCAGGAAAGCTCGCAATGCAGGGGCAAAGAAGTCACCATGCAGGCCGGGACGCACCAGGGAGAACGTCGATTTGCCATCGTCTTTGGGATAGTTCTTCTCCAGGTATGAACCAACGGAATTCAGGTCTGCTGTCGCCTGCGCCGGGGTCACGCCTGGCTTGAGATGCCCGAGGACCTCAAATACCCATCGTGTTCCTCGTGCATTCAGGAAGCTCTCTCCATCGATTTGCTCGGCGTTGACCATGGGCGCAAAGAAATCGGGGCAGAAAAACAGCAACGTCCCGCGAAACTCAGGTGGGGCGACGCCGAGGATTGTGAAAGGATGCTTGTTCAGCCGCACGGTGCGGCCCACGGCTCCGCGGTCGTCCTGAAAATGGCTGTGCCAATACGCGTAGGAGAGCACGATGTACGGGGCGCTGTTGGGCCCGTGCTCGTCGGAGGAGTGGATGAGCCGGCCTATATACGGCCGAATGCCTAACGCATCGAAGTAGTTGCCGCTCACTTGGAACAGCCACGCGTGGGACGGGCCTTTGCCCGTGTCAATTCCCGCCTGCGATATTGTGTAGGCCGCCAGGCCTTCGAAGCTCCGGTTGCGATCGCGCAGATCGAGATAATCGGGATAGGACTGAATGATGTATGTGTCGTTGCCGCGCTGGAGCGCGTAGAGGCTCTGCCCTTGCGGAACATTCAGGGGGCGCAGAAAAAGTCCATTCAACACGGCAAACACTACGGCATTCGCACCGATGGCGAGTGCCAGAGTCGAAACAGCGATGAACGCAAAACCGGAGGACTTGCGCAACTGCCGCACGGCAAAGCGCAGATCTGCCACGATCGACTCCAGCGTGAGCCATTGCCAGACTTCGCGGCTGCGCTCCTCGAGCATCGTTCGGTTGCCGAATGCGACGCGCGCTGCTCGTTCGGCTTCCTCCAGGCCCATGCCTTCGCGCACAAGTTGCTCGGTGCGCTCTTCGATGTGCACTCGGATCTCTTCGGAGAGATCGTTGTAAACCTTGCGGCGCCGGAAGATCTGCGGAATCCAGTTCATCGGAGATTCCTTTCAGCTGATCTCTTCAGCTTGTTGTGGCTTTCTCTGGATTGAGAACTAGCGTGATGCCTTGAAACATGCGCTCGAAGCTAGAGATCTGTTGTTCAAGATGACGCAGACCCGCGGAAGTGATCTGGTACGTCCGCACGCGGCGATTGGTTGAGGAAAGTTCCCATTCCGCCTTCACCAGCTTCGCTTTCAACAACCGCTGCAGCGCTGGGTAGAGCGAACCCTCTTCCACCTGTAGCAGGTTGTTGGATCGTTGCTGGATGTGCTGCACAAGCGCATATCCGTGCGCCGACTGGCGGCGCAGCGACTCGAGGATCATCATCTCGAGCGCGCCTGGAAATAAATCGCGTGCGTTGCTTTTCGTCATAGGCCTGTTCGCTACAGGCATAGACTAAATAGGTATGAGGCGACTGTCAAGACCGAATTCAACCCTTTCCGGAAATCTTTGATTGGGTCAATTGTTGCCAACCGCCAAGGTGCTCATGGAGTCCGGTGGCAGGAATTTTCTGGTTCAGGTTAGATTGTGGCCCACTCGGAAGTGACCCCGTTTTGGTGCTACTTCCGAGTGGGGGTGACT
>CAZPEZ010000129.1:0-10558 GCA_964585715.1 uncultured Occallatibacter sp. | reverse complement strand
ATCCGGACGCTCTCGGAATCGAGTGTGGGCGACACCGGCGGCGCAATGGCCTACAGCAACGGCTCGAACAACGTGTTCATCGATCTGTCGAATGGCGGCACGCTCGCGACGGCCAACGATTCACTTGCCACCGCGACGTCTAAGATCGACGTGAACTGCCTGGTGCAAGGAGCGAACGGCATCGTAGTTACGCCGACAACCATCGGCGTCGGGGTTGGCGAAGCGTCGGCAAACGATACAGCCCAGGGACTGATCAACGCCATCAACAGCTCGGGTCTAGGTTTGACCGCCAGCTTCACGACTGGAAAGGCAGCGGGCGATTCCGCCGCAGGCGTAGATACGGGCATCGAGATCACCGGGGCAGGAGCAGGTGTGGGGAACGGCGTCACTCCCGGTCTGGTCGGCACGGTAACTCCAACCAAAACCACCGATGCGCTCTCCGGGACGCTCACGATCAAAGGTTCGGACGGCGCGACGACCGTCATCAACGTTGCCACTGGTAATAACGGATCGAGCTACGATCAAGCCACTTTGCTGACCGCGATCAATAACGGCGGCTACGGCTTCACGGCGACGCAAGCTGGAACGAGCCTGACATTTACGTCGACCGACTCAACAGTAACCGTGACTGGCGCTAACGTCACGACGACAACTGGCGGTGACACCGCCGCATTTGCGGCATCCCCGGGATATTACACAGTTGGGGTGGTAGACGACGCGGCAAGCACTGTTGCGGATCAAGCGACCGGCCAGACGACTTTGGCTCCCGCGGGTTTCGCCGGGAGTTTCGGCGGAACTGGCGGAGTGGCTACGATGGTCTACACCGATGGGGCGGGCGAGGCGCTGAACACGACCGACCTGACCAACCAGACGGACGCGGAGACGGCACTGAACATGCTCAACGTTGCCATCAGCGATATGGCAGCACAGGACGGCTACATCGGGGCCCAGATCAACACGCTAAACTCGATCAGCCAGGTGAGGAGCACGCAGCAGGAGAACGTGGTCTCGGCGCAGAACGCGATCCAGGCCACGGACTATGCGGCGGCGACGTCGAACATGTCGAAGTACGAGATTCTGAGCCAGACCGGCATTGCCGCATTGGCCCAGGCCAACAGCGTGCAGCAGGAAGTGACGAAACTGCTGCAATAAGGCAGGGAATGAGAGAACAGAGAGCGAGCAGTTCTGACGCGTTGCGTCGAGATCAGGTTTAGCAGGATTGCGGTACCTTTAAGACAACCCAGGGACTGGGCGGCGGCAGGGCACAACTCTGCCGCCCATTTTCTTTGCACACGAGTCGGCCTTACTTCGGAAGCGATGCCGAGCCGGTGACGGTGAACTCGATCTCCGATTTGTCCTGTGTGTCCTGAGGCTGGGCGCCACCGACACTCAGCTTGTATTTGCCGGGCAGAATCGAGCGATTACCCTTGTCGTCGACGCTGGACAGCGAGCGCGGGTCGATCTCCAGCGTAACCTCTCTGCTGGTGCCTCCCGCGACGTTCAGGCGTTTAAAGGCGACGAGGGAGTGGATTGGCCCGTCGGACTGCGGAGTCTTGAGATAGGCCTGAACGACTTCGTCGCCGCCGATGGCGCTGGCGTTGGACACGGAGACAGCCGCGGTGAGTGGATCACCGGCTTTCAGCGAGTCGGATGAGAGCTTCACTGGTCCGTACTTGAAGGTCGAATAGCTGAGGCCATACCCGAATCCCCAAAGCGGTTTGCCGGAGTAGTAGCGATAGGTGCGGCCCTTCAGCGAGTAGTCCGTGAAAGCAGGCAGCCCGTCGAGGTTCGCATAGAAGGTGACGGGCAGACGGCCTGCGGGGTTGTTGATTCCTTCAAGAGTTTGGCGAATCGCGGTGCCGCCTTCGACGCCGGGGTACCACGCTTGAAGAACGGCCGCCGCATGGTCGTTGGCCCAGTTGAGCGCGACTGCGCTTCCACTTTGGAGGACGACGACAAGTGGTTTGCCCGCGGCTGCCAGGGCTTCGAGGAGCTTTTGCTGCGGTTGGGGCAGATCGAGGCTGGTGCGATCGCCGCCATCGAAGCCGTCGATTTTGATGCGCATCTCTTCGCCTTCGAGCTGCGGCGAGAGACCGACGAAGGCCACGATGACATCGGCGTTTTTTGCCGACGCGACCGCCTCGTCGAGTTGTGCCTGCGCGGGGGCTTCCCACTTGAGGGTCACGCCACCGCCGGCACGATCACCGGAATGTGCATACTCAAGGACGAAGTCGTGCGGCTTAGTGTCGTCGAAATCGACGGGGAGAGAGGGCACCTTCGGGAAGTCCATCACCGGCGGCGCGGTCGGTGAGGCTCCCGGCGCGGCTTTGAAGTTGCCCATGGAGGAGAGATCGTGTCCTTCGCGCAGCGTGCCTTCGCCGATCACCTTGCCGTCGAGCAGCAGCCTGTAAGACTCCTTAGGCGAATAGGGAAAGCTGTCGCCGGTTTCGAGAGTGAAGACGTAACGGCCGGGTGCGGGCGGTGTGAGGGTGCCCGACCAGCGCACGGAATAGTTGGTGGTCTCGATCTCGGGAACAGGCTTGGCATTTTCCCAATCGGACTGAACGAGAGGCTCTCTGGTAACGACGACGGGACGGCCGGTCCAGTCGGACGTGGCGAAGAATTCGGTCTTGAGACCGCTCTTCAGGCCGAAGGCCGTGCGAGGAACAGGGACACCAACGCCGACAGCGAGCGTCGAGCCTTGCGCGTAGTCGACTTTGCCGTGGAAGCCGTCAAGCAGCGCCTGGAGCGGTGTGACCGGCTTGACCGGCGTGCCGACGTAGTTGCCGAGGATCGACGGGAGCAGGTCCGCTGTGGGGCCAATGGCGGCGATGTGCTGCACCGCACCCCTCAAGGGCAGGACGCCATTGTTCTTCAGAAGTACGATGCTCTCTTCGGCCGCCTTGAGTGCCGTAGCGCGGTGAGGAGCAGAGCCGGCATCGGCGAAGGGAATCTTGTCGAGAGGGCTCGCGCCTTGCGGATCGAAGAGCCCCAGTTGCATGCGCGCGGTGTAGAGGCGCTCGGCAGCCTGGGTGACTAAGGCTTCGGATACGAGGCCCTGATGTACCGCCTCGCCAAGTGTATTGAAGCCCGGGGTCCAGATACTGCAGGAGAGATCGGTGCCGGCGTCGATGGACATAGCCGCCGCGTGCACGATGTCGGAGGTTTTCTTGTGGCCCTGGTAGACGTCAACAATGGCGCCGCAATCGGAGACGACGAAGCCCTTGAAGCCCCACGCGTCGCGCAGATGCTCCTTGAGCAGCATCTTGTTGGTGCAGGCAGGAAAGTCGTCGATGGAGTTGTAGGCGCACATGACGGACTGTACGTGTCCTTCTGTGACTGTGGCGCGGAAGGCCGGCAGGTAGGTCTCTTCAAGGTCGCGCGGACTGGGATCGACGTTGAATCCATGGCGCAGAGTTTCGGGTCCCGAGTGCACAGCGAAGTGCTTGCTGGTGGCGACGGCACGGAGATGATTGAGGTCAGAACCCTGCACGCCCTGGATGAATGTGATCCCCAGCCTACCGGTGAGGTACGGATCTTCGCCGTAGGTCTCCTGGCCGCGACCCCAGCGGGGATCGCGAAAGATATTGATGTTCGGCGACCAGAAGGTGAGTCCGTAGAAGATGCGGTGGTTGCCTTCGCGCTGCGCCTGGTTGTATTTCGCGCGGGCCTCCTGCGAAACGACGTTGCCCATGCTCTGTACGAGCTGCGGGTCCCAGGTGGCTGCCATGCCGATGGCCTGCGGGAACACGGTGGCATAACCCGCGCGCGCAACGCCATGCAGCGCCTCGTTCCATGTTTGATAGTCAGGAACGCCGAGGCGAGGAATCGCGGTGCCCCAATCCTCTAACTGGTTCACCTTCTCCTCGAGCGTCATGCGGCTCACGAGGTCGTGGGCCCGTTCCTGAGGCGAAAGGTGCGTATCGAGATAGGCGTGCTGCTGCGCCATGGCGAAGAGAGTAACGGAAGTCAAGAAAAATGACGAGATGACGAGGCGACGCGCCGGCATGGGATTGTTCCTCCTAGGCGAACTGTCCTCGATTCCCAGAGCGCGCGGACGCAAGCCAATGGCGTCGATCAAGAGGGAGGAATGAGGGAGGCCCCTACCGAATGTACAAGGCAGGGGCCTTCCTTGGCTAGCTTTATCGGTTTACTAGAGCACGCATCAACTGCGTGGTTCGGCTACTCCTTTGACTTGATGGCGTAGGTCAGGCCCATCGTGAATTGGAACGAGTTTCGCTTCGTCGGCGGGAGAGAAACTGGCGGATCGTTGAGGTAGGAATCGTTGGTTCCAATGGAGAAGCTCAGGTTCTTATAGGCCGGGAAAGCAAAGGTGTCGGTCTCCGTGGCCGAGTAGGCACGCGGCTGGTTGAACGCGGGAATGAAAGCGAGACCCTGGGTGTAGGTGGCCAGCTTGGTTTTGAGCAGATAGCTGGCGCCTAAGGTCGAGCCGATCAAATTCTGGTTGCCGGTGGAGGCGCCATTGATAAAGGCCTGCTTTTCGTACTGTAGGGTGGCCTTTAGATTGGCTTCCTGTTGCGGAGTCTTGAGGACTGTCCAGCCAATGCCGCCCCCATAAGCCTGTTGCAGATCAAGATCCTGCGAGAAGTTGTGATCGAAGGCTGTTTGCACGAGGGCGAAGAAGCGCGGCGAGATGAACTCGTCGCGCTCGGCATCGGCGTGGTAGAGCGCGGATTTGGTGGAGGAAGCAGGAACCAAGGTTGGCGGAGGGCCAGGGTCTGTGTAGCCGGGCTGGGTGATCTTGCCGAAGGAGCCGGTGAAGTCGATGGAGGTGCGGTTGCTCGGGTTAAGCCAGGGTGCCGTGGGGATGGCGCGGACGAGACCAATGCCACCGGATACGGTGTACTGATTTTGGGTCGCGGTCACGACCGTCGCACCCGCAGTCGCAGCGCCATTCCAGCCGCTGAAGAAGCCGGGCTCGTGATGGAGTTCCTTGTCGAGTGTGGCGGAGTCCATGATGAAGAGCGCATCTTTCACCGGCAACGGCGCGTGCGCTTCGCCCTGCCCGGGTCTGAGCGTGACTGCATCGTTCTCGACGTCGACCTTTCCCTCGGGAATCGGTCCGGTGCTCTTGCGGCCGTGGAGCTTCAGGTTCTTGTCGACCATCGCGAATTTCTCGGTCGTGTGGAGTTCCTTTACTTTGTCCCAGGAGAGTGACAGGTCTCCCAGAGCGTCGCTGTGAAAGGTCAGCTTGCCCTGAATCGAGCTGACGAACTTGCCATGCAAAGTGTCGCCGTTACTCAGAACGAGTACGTCTGGATCGGAGGCCGGCTTGCTCTGTGCGGAGCAGGTGAGTGCCGCACACAGAACAACGATCAAAGGCAGAAGCTTGAATCGTGGATGCGATCCTTGGACAGAGATTGCGGGCAGGAAAAAACCTTGGGCCATGAGGGAGTAGGTCCTTATCGATGAAGTCTGATTGGCTGAGCGAGGCACAGTGGGGCCGACAAACTCGCTCCAACCTCTCGTGATGGTAACAAGCTGAGGCGGTTCTCGCATGTGAGATGTGCGATTTGCAGGTCAAGGTATCTGTCTGTAGGATGAGTTGGATTTCAAGGGGTTCAGGACGATGCGACCGAACTTCAACCTGATGAAAGCCACGCTCACCGGAGCGCTCGGCGGCTTGCTGTTCGGCTTCGACACTGTAGTGATCTCGGGGATCATCGATGCGGTGGTTCGGCTCTATGGGCTGAACGACTACGGGAAAGGCTGGACGGTGGCGATCGCGCTCATCGGGACGGTGGTCGGATCTTTTGGCGCGGGGGGGGTGGGGCACAAGCTGGGCGGACGCGAGACGCTGCGCCTTACGGCAGTCCTTTATGTGGTGTCGGCGGTAGGAAGCGCGCTGGCGTGGAGTTGGCCTTCGCTGATGGTGTTCCGATTTATTGGCGGGCTGGGGATCGGTGCTTCGTCGGTGCTGGGCCCGGTGTATATTGCGGAGCTTGCGCCCGCGAAGTGGCGGGGCCGGCTGGTAGGTGCGTTCCAGTTCAACGTCGTGTTCGGGATTCTGGTTGCCTATACCTCGAACTATCTGATACGCCTGCTGCACCTGGGCGCGGCGGAGTGGCGCTGGCAGGTGGGGGTGGCGGCAATCCCCGCAGCTGGTTTCCTGCTGCTGCTGTTTGGGATTCCACGCAGCCCGCGCTGGTCGGCGTCGCGGAACCGGATCGACGAGGCTCTGGCAGTGTTGAAGATGATGGGCGAACAGAACCCCGAAGCGGAACTCGCGGACATCCGCGCCGCTTTGGCGGAGGAACATGCCAGCGCCCACGAGCCGGTTTTTCGCTGGAAGTATCGCTACCCCCTGTTTCTCGCGATCACGATTGGCGCATTCAATCAGCTCGCGGGTATCAATGCGATTTTGTACTACCTGAACGACATTTTTCTGGCGGCAGGCTTCAGCCAGCTGTCGGGCGATCAGCAGGCGATTGCGATCGGATTGACGAATCTCGTCTTCACGATTGTGGGGATGAGTGTGATCGACAAGTTGGGGCGCAAAACATTGCTGCTGATCGGCGCCGCCGGGACGGCCAGTTGTCTCGCCGGCGTCGCCTGGATCTTCTCGACCAACTCGCATCAGCGCGCGCTGGTGTGGCTGCTGATTGTCTACATCGGGTTCTTCGCGTTGTCGCAGGGCGCCGTCATCTGGGTTTACATCGGCGAGGTCTTCCCCAATCACGTTCGCTCGAAGGGCCAGGGCGTAGGCAATGCGAGTCACTGGGCGATGAACACGATCATCGCGTTGACCTTCCCGGTCGTTGCGGCGACCAGCGGCCGCGGCGCGCCTTTTGTGTTCTTTGCGGTGATGACAGCGGTCCAGTTCATAGTGGTGTTGTTTGCGTATCCGGAAACCAAGGGGCAAACGCTTGAGCAGCTGCAGAGGAAGCTGGTGCCCGCGGAATGATGTTGCCAGTCTCGCAGGTCGGCGCCATCTCAATCGATTTCCGGCTGTGATTGGGATCACCCGCTTTGGCTTCGGTCTCAGCGAAGATGTTCTTTGGCGTGGTGGGCCCTGATAAGGAGCGTATCGATGACGCAGCCGACGATTTTGGAGCGTACGAGAGGGACGGCTCAGGAACCCATCCGATCCGAGCAGAACTCAGTGCATCTCTCCTCTCCTTCGATCGCTGTCGCCTCTCCAGAGGCTGACGCGCTTCGGTCCGAGATCATTGCCGTCGGTCGTAAGCTGTGGGAGCGCAGCTACGTTGACGGCAACGGCGGCAATATCAGCGCGCGGTTGGGCGAGCACTCGGTTCTTTGCACGCCGACCATGATCAGCAAGGGCGACGTGACACCCGAAGATATTTGCCTGTGCGATCTCGAAGGGAATCTGCTATGCGGGCGAGGGCAGCGGACGAGCGAACTGCTGCTTCACCTCGAGATATATAAAGCCAACGCACAAGCGCGGGCGGTGGTGCACTGTCATCCGCCGCAGGCCACAGCCTTCGCGATTACCGGAACAACGCCGCCTATCGGGCTGATTCCGGAGTACGAGATGTTCATTGGTCCCGCTGCCGTGGCGCGGTACGAGACACCGGGAACGCAGGCTTTTGCCGAGACAGTGCTGCCTTTCATTCAGGATCACAACACGATCCTGCTGGCGAACCACGGCATCGTCTGCTGGGCCGACACGGTGACGCACGCTGAGTGGCTGGTGGAGATTCTGGAGAACTATTGCAAGACCTACCTGATTGCGCAGCAGATCGGCAAACCGCTCACATTTTTGTCCGATGAGAAGATCGCGGAGATCCTGGAGCTGAAGCGGCGGATGGGGTTGCCGGATGCGCGGATGAGGCAGCGGGGGTAATCGAGAAACGTCCGTCGAGATTGACCAGGACTATGCGCTCGGCCGAGCTTCGGTGGGCCGATCGCCTGATTTCACGGACCCCTGCGTCGCATACACAAACCAAGCCAGCCACGCCGGCGCTGTCCAGGTGTAGTACCAGGACGTGATGCGCACGTTGGCATAGAGCTCGATGAGCGCAACACCAGCGAAGAGCGCAATGGGCAGAAGCGAGTGGCCGGTTGTGCGGGCGCGATAGATGCCGAGGAGCACGGCGGGAAGCAGGACGGCTTCGTCGGTGAGCCACGCATAGGGCGCGCACACCACCCCCACCAGCACGACGAGCAGTCCGTCTTGCAGCCAGTCCCAGCGAGCGCGGCGCGACCAAAAGTAGCCCAGAGCCCATAGAGTTGCCAGAGCAGTCGGCAGGTATTCGAGCCAGACCGCGGCGGGGGCGATGTTCCAGCGCAGGTAGGCGCTGAGGGTCGGCGCGAATCGGTCTTGCATGAGATTCGAATGCAGCATCGCTGTATACTGCGACCAGATATGCGGATCGAAGCCGAGGACCAGGGCGAAGCTGACGGCTGCGGCTGCGGGCAGTCCGACGAAGATACGCTGTCGGCGGTGCAGGATCGCCCACAAGAGGAGAACCAGTGCAATCGGCAAAAAAAGATGTGGCTTCAGCGTCATGGGCAGCAGTGCTGCGCTGGCGAGAATGGGCCGCGTCTCGTGCCAGAGGAGAAAGAGCGAAAGGCCGAGAAGCAGGAAGATGCCGATTTGTCCGGCCATGAAACAGGCCAATGCCGGCGCGAAGAGATAACAGAGCAGATGCAGGCGCGACGGGGGCCTGCCTTCGAGCAACCAGACGACCCAGAGAGCGAGCGAGAGGCAAGCAAGTTCGACCACCATCCAGAGAACGAGGCCGGATTTGGCGCCGAGGAACCCGAGCGGAAGTACCAGGGCCAGGCCGATAGGCGGACTCGGAGTGATCTTGATTTGGAGATTGCCGAGGCCGACGGCTTTTTCAAGTTGCAGCACCCGATCGGCGTTGTAGGGATCGGCGCCCTGCACGATCTGCTGCCCGGCAGCCCAATAGCCAATGAAGTCGCGCGTAGCCGCACTCTGCTCGGTCAGGCTGAGGTCAAAGATGGCGCCCAGCAGGACCAGGCCGCAGAGGATGATGCCTCCAGCAGCCAGAATGCGAGCACGTTTTCCCGTTATTAGCACGAGACGGCCCCGTGGGCAGACTGTGCGATTGCGAGTCGGACTAAGCCCATGGGGACCAATGTAATACGCAGGCAATGGGTTAACGACAACAGCGGCCAGGGGAGAGGCCCGAATGTAACGTCCGCGGTGCAATTCTTGCGAGACCGGCAAACGACTAAACTGACCCACTACCAAAGACCAGGATTCGTTGACTCTACATTCTAGTTCGGTTATCCTAGAGACCTTGCGCGGTGTTGTGCCTGGGGTCTGTGCGCACCACCTGACCCTTCCGGTCGATCTCTTCAGTAGAGGATTTTCCGGAGCAGGCAGACGGCTGCTGGACATGGAGTGGTTTGATCGGTCCGAGCAGGCCAACGCCCTTTAGGGGCAAGCCCCGCATCCTCACGCGAACAGAATTGTTTGGCAGTGGGTGGAATTGAAGCCCTTGCGTTTTTGCACGGGCAGCAACGCGTTTTGCGCGACCGAAAATTTTGTGGCCGTTGTTTGGGCTGCAGTGTGTACGAGGCAGAAGAGAATGTCGACCTTTGTTCCAAGCGGCAACAAGATTGACCGCAAGTGGTATGTGGTAGATGCCAACGGGCAGACCCTGGGCCGTCTGGCGACCAAGGCAGCCAGTGTGTTGAGTGGCAAGCTGAATCCCCAATATGTGCCGTACATCGATACGGGCGACCACGTGATCGTGATCAACGCTGCAAAGGTTCGCCTGACCGGTCTCAAGGCGCAGAGCAAGCTCTATCGCCGCTATACGGGTTTCCCCGGTGGTCTGCGCGAAGAGTCGTTCACGCGCCTGATCAACCGCCGGCCGGAGAAGGTTTTGGAAGAAGCAATCAAGGGCATGCTGCCGAAGACCAAGATGGGCAGGGCGATGGGATCGAAGCTGAAGGTGTATCGCGACGACAAGCACCCGCACGCGGCGCAGCAGCCGGTACCTCTGAATATCGGATAACGGATTTTGGCCGTGCTCTCAAGGAGCCGGCGGAGAGAGCTAAGAAAAGAATGGCAGATCTGGTTCAATATTACGGAACGGGCCGCCGCAAGTCGGCGATTGCCCGCGTTTTCCTGCGTCCAGGAACGGGCGAGTGGAAGGTGAACGGCAAGGCCTTCGACGAATATTTCGTCACCGAGCAACAGCGTGTCTCGGCCAAGCGGACCCTGGTGGTTGCCGAGCTGGCGTCGAGTTTTGACGTCGTCACCACCGTCTCTTCAGGCGGTGTGTCCTCGCAGGCAGATGCGGTGAAGATGGGCGTGGCCCGTGCCTTGATCGTATTCAATCCGGAATTGCGCAAGATGCTTAAGGCCGAAGGCCTGCTGACTCGCGACGCGCGTCAGAAAGAGCGCAAGAAATACGGTCAGAAGGGCGCCCGTAAGCGGTTCCAGTTCAGCAAACGCTAGTTTGCGCCCCGTGCATGAACGAAGAGCTTAGGTAGTCAAATCCCCGCGCGAGCGGGTTCAATCCGGGGCCGGCAGTATTCTCCGGATGCAATCCACGAAGGAGGCCCATTGGCCACGATCACTATGAAGGAGCTG
>CAZPEZ010000128.1:0-10931 GCA_964585715.1 uncultured Occallatibacter sp. | reverse complement strand
GGAATGCGACATATCCCTTCAGCACAAGATCGTGTTCATCTTCCTTTGCGCAGGACGTCTTTCCGGCCAACTCCTTTACTGCAACCGCCAACACACGAAATCCATCGCTGCTCAGGTTTGCATACTGGTCCTTCAACCCTTTCATCAGTGTGGGGTCCATCGGTGACAAATTCCCGTCGAGCTCAAATTGCGAGCATTGATGAAAGATCTCTTCCGGAGCGCCCTTGGTCAGGAGGATGGCCTTACCCTCAGGACTCTCGACAAGTACGGACATCATGCGTCGAGTGAAATCGAATGGAATCTCGTCGAGTTTCCGGTACTTCTCAATCAGGGCCTGCTCGTGGAAATCGGAGCAATTCAGAATCGCGGTATCAAGCAGGTTCTTCAGGCCGGTCTGAAAATGGCTGATGAGATAGCCATCGCGAAGCACTTCATCCGTTTCTCGACCTGCCACGTTACAGTGTCGCTGCAACACGACCCTATCTTCGGTGAGCGTGCCGGTCTTATCGGTGCAGAGCACGTCCATCCCGCCGAAGTTCTGAATGGCGTTGAGACGTTTCACGATTACCTTCTTGCGGCTCATGGCAAGGGCGCCCTTGGCGAGGCAAACGGAGACAATCATCGGCAACATCTCCGGGGTCAAGCCAACGGCTACGGCCATCGCGAAGAAGAATGCTCCCTTCCAATCGTGTTTGGTAAATCCGTTGATGAAGAAGACGAGGGGCACCATGACCGCCATGAGCTGAATCATGAGCCACGTGAAGCGGCTCAGGCCCTGGTCAAAGCTTGTTGGCGTTCCTTCCTGCGTGATGGAACTCGCCATCGTGCCGAGATAGGTACGAACTCCCGTAACGACAACGACGGCTGTCGCCGTACCGCTTTGAACACTCGTGCCCATGAAGCATGTGTTCTTGAGTTCGACTGGAGAATCTGCGGCGTGAGGGTCGGCATCGTGAAACTTCTCGACGGGGAGCGACTCTCCGGTCAGCGTACCCTGGCTCACGAACAGATCCTTCGCTGACAGAATGCGCACATCGCCTGGGATCATGTCTCCCGCGGACAGGTTGATGATGTCTCCGGGAACGAGGTCGCGAAGGGGGATCTCCTGCGGCTTGCCATCCCGGACCACTGTTGCGGTCACGTGGATCATCGCCTTGAGCTTCGCCGCAGCGGCGCCGGCCCGAGCCTCCTGCAGGAATCGGAGCGTGACGCTCAGTACGATCATGCCTGCCATGACGCATCCAGCGCGTGGATCGCCTGTCGCGAAGGAGATCGACGATAGGACCGCCAACAGAATCACGAGAGGGTTTCGAATGATGATCAGCAGACTGATGAACCAGCCACGCTGCCGCTCTTGCGCAACTTCATTCGGCCCCGCTTTGCGCGCCCGCAGCTCGGCCTCGCTTTGGGTTAGGCCGGTGGAAGCTGTGTGCAAGGATTGAAGCAGGTCATCCCCTTCTTTTCCCGCCGCCTCGAGAACAGCAGGGGAGACTCGAATATTGTGTAGCTTTGCCTTTGCGGGGATTGGAGACTCATCCGGAGCGGGAAGAGTTGATGTAGCACTGAGAGCGCCGGAGTTCACCTTTGCGAGGCCATTCTCGACGGCGTGATTCGAACCGAGTGTCTTCATCGTCTCAGGCCCCTTCACCGACCAAGTTCCCTACTCCGAGCTGAGGGTACAAGTTGGTGCCGACGAAGACTACGGGGAGGTCGTCGACTAGATGACCGCATAGACCCAGGCTATCGGATGCTCTTCCAGGTTATTCGCACCGTTGTTGCGTCTTTCCCCGCTTCATCATCCAGCCGATCGCTGTTCCGGCCGCAATGCCAGCCGCAAAAGTTATCGCGACGGTTTCAAGCGGGTGTCGTTCGAAGCGCTTCTTTGTTTTGTAAAGAAGTTCCGTAGCGGCCCCGGCGCCATCTCTTGCCGCACGCCGAGCTGCTAAGACGCTGTCTTCCAGCGCATCTGCAACAGCAGATGCCGCCCGGGTAGCTTTGTGTGTTGAATCGTCAATCTGTTGGCCCACATTTTCGAATACTGAATGCTCCATTGTCTAGTAACCTCTGTCGTTCTCGAGTTGGATGGTGAGTTGTCACCGAGGGCTCTCTCGACCTAGCCCACTCACACTTGAAATTTGCCGATGATCCTCTCATCCCTGTTATCCGCCTTGCTGTGAGCTGGTCCTGCGCTTCACGTGACAAACATATCCGACGGGCTGCGCCGGTTACTTCGGCAAGGCGCCTTTTGTGCCAGCCGGGGTGAATCACTGGTTAAGAGTGGGGTGGTGATGATGGTGATGGCGATGTATGACCACCACAACCTGGCCCTGCGCCACATAGGGCACTGCAAGGCAGAAAAGGAGAACTAAACCAATCCAGAACTTGTACATGACCTATTGTGACCTGAGGCTGCGCGCGCCGTTGAGCAACTTTGATCTATTCGCAAATGCGGTCTATGAATGGATCGCGCTAATTCTGTTACGTGCCGGCTTCTTTTACGTCTTCTGTGGAGCACTATTGAGCATGCCTCTATAGGGCGGAATCATGCTTTTTCGAGGCGGATCGCCGGTCCTTTTGAATGAACTGCAACCTTGCCGCCTCTGCCGTTGCGGACAGACTCGGTCAGTCGAGGTTCCTGCATCTCTTTCTTGACTCGGGCGATGATCTCCCTTGCAAGTTGTATCCGGCCAAGCTTCTGCACTTTGAATGCCTTTCTCGATCGGTTTGTAGATCAGCTTCTTGTCTGAGCCCCTTAGGGAATCGATCTTCCTTCGGCGCAATTAGCGACTCCTAACTTGCGGCAAAGTTAGAGTGGTCTGCAATAAGAGAGGAGTGCCGCCGAAACTGACGGGTGCTACTCGAAGACCTCTCGAAAAGTCAATGACCTTGTGGTGCTCTCTTGACTCGTTGTGAAACGCGCTCACCGGCGCGAAATGCGTTAGATGTTTTCATCGAATGTTGCCAGGCTCTGGATGGCTTTTTGCGATTAGCATGACCGATGTCTTTCGCAAGCATCATCCTAGAACCTCGTCATGCGGATGTATGGTCACAATGGACCGCTGCCTTCACTCCGAGCAATGGGGCAAGCAACTCAATGGTGGACCTGCGGAGTCGGCTGTCGCGAAACCAGCGAATACAATTCCACGCCGTATGCACAGGCATTGAAATACTTGTGGGAGCTCAATAATGGGCTTTGCGCTGGCCGGACCGCCACGTGCTGATTGAGGCGGAGCTCACCCAAAGCATCCGCTTGCGAGGGAAGGCTTGGCGGCCACCTCCGATTGTTGCCAGACTCGACGGTGCATGAGTTGTAGTGGTCCCTTCTGCTCAGACGCTGGTGATCGAAGCCCCTACTCTTAAGAGCTTGGGAGCGCTCGTACATGACTATCCGATTGATCTTAGTGCTTGCCCCCACCTACATGGCCGCGGCCATCGCGAACTTCGTTTCCTTTAAATTGCGATAACTGTGTCATAGTGGCCAGCCGGATCTTTGTCGTTGGCTCAGTGACGATTGTCTTCTCGATGCGATTATCCGGGTCAATCGGCTGGCGGCCATCGGGGTTGTTTCGACACTTTGTTTCTCGCGGGCATTCAATTCCATGCGAACGTTGGTCGTATTGGTATAGAGGGCTTAAGCCCCGAGATCTTCAAGGCAAAGATGACGGGACCGGCTTGCAAAGCAAAAGTGGCGAGCCCTATGCTTAGGCATTCACGACGCGCTGTTCGATATCTCTTGCACTCGCCTGGATGGCAGGCCAAACCGGAATCGGTCCTACGCGACAAGCAGAAGCCCGCAGGAAAGCAGCCATATAGGACCGTGCTACCTGCTTCCAGACCATAGGTCGCGCATAGAGGTAGGCGCTCTTGCGCATTGTCTGACGTGCTTCTTCATCGTCCAGCAGTGTGATCGTTGCTCTTGCGATGGCAGCTGGGTTTTCAAAGGGCACCAGCATTCCGCGTCCATGGTCGAGCACTTCTGCAGCGTGCCAATATGGAGTCGAGATGATGGCTTTCCCCGCACCGAGAGCGTATGCCAGAGTTCCCGATACCGCCTGCGCCTCGTGGCAATAGGGCGTGATGTAAATGTCGGCCGAGCCGACCAGCGCAGCCATCTCTTCGGGAGCGACAAACCGGTTGACGAACAGGACCTGCCGCTCCACTCCCAGTTTCTTCGCCAGTGCCTGCAACTCGAGCCTGTAGCGATCCCCTTCACGGGCTCGAACGTGCGGGTGAGTGGCACCTGCAATCATATAAACAGCATTACTGTGGCTGGCTAGGATCTTCGGCATGGCTTGGATCGCGCTTTCGAAGCCTTTGTTTGGCGAAAGCAGCCCAAACGTGAGAAGGACACTCTTGCCCTGGCAAGAGAAGCGAGTTTTGTAGAGGTCCGGCTGCTCAAAAGGAAGGTCGGGGATGCCATGAGGAATCAGATCGATCTTCTCGGACGGCACCTTGAAGACCTCTTGTAGGATGCGAGAGGAGTGTTGGCTCATAACGATAAGGCGCTCCGAGCGTGCGGCAATCTTGTGCATTACAACCCGCTGGTCAAGATTCGGTTCTCGGAGCACGGTATGCAGAGTTGTGATTACCGGCATCTTAAGATGCTTAAGCAACTCTATGATATGACTTCCGGATTTACCTCCGAAGATTCCAAATTCATGCTGCAAGCACACAAGATCCACACTGCTTGAATTCAGGAGGTCGGCAGCCGATCTGTAGGAAGAAAGATCGTCTTCCCTGATCTCGAATCGCACCCGTTTCGGGTATGTGTAAGAAGAATGCCCGTCGTTGATTGCTACTACTGAGAGTTGGGCCGTTCCGTATTCGGCAGCGATCGCATTACACAAGTCTGTCGTGAAGGTCGCGATCCCGCACTGCCTCGGAAGGTGGTTCCCCACCACCGCTATCCTGATCGGGCGCTGTGAACGAGGCGCCAGCTGAAGAGACGAAGCAGAATTGACTCCACGTATCTTAGGTAGGGCTTCAGGACAGGTGAGACGATTTGATTGCGAACTAGAAATAGCATTTGAAGCGGCCATTCGGCATGTCTCCCATGATCGTCGGGTAGTGATTGAAGCAATCTGAGCTTCAAAGTGTGGATTTGCTTCGCGATTTCAATGGATTTCTCAGGAGATGCGCTGAGCAGTCCAGAGAGCCCGTAACCTCCGCTCTGCCGCATCTGCAGTTTTCCACGTTGCGGCAGAAGACGCTGAGCAATCGTGCACATCACCGCAGGAATGCTTCAACGAGGTCTCTGCCCCTGGTCGGAGCTGTGAAGCTATCATCCCGCTTCTAAACAACGTGCCCGCGTTCTGCCCACAATTGACCGGACTCACGGTTGTGTCCTCTTGGATAGTGACTATGGGGCTGGATTGGTCGCCAGACCAGCTTCGATCGACCAAAGGAGCCTTGTACGATTGGAGCCCCTCTGAAACGCGTCGGCGCTTAGCGGCGAATGCTCATCGGATATGGAGAAATAATGACTGGAAACAGGCACAATCCCGAAGGAAACAGCAGCAGCACTGGCGAACCAGACCCAGGGCCTTACTGGCGTCGTATGCATCATGACTGGCGCTTCTGGATAGGCGCAGTCTTGATGGCTGCCGCACTTGCTATCTATGTGTTGAGCGGCGATCTGGCGTGGGTTCCCAATGGCCATCGGCAACCTGCCATGCCTGCGAGTTCTGCGAATTAAGTCTTCGGTGATGAAAGGCGGACAGTAATCCATGGATAAAGTTCAGTTGTATCCGCTGCGGTTCGAACCCATCTACGAATATCGTCTGTGGGGCGGGCGCCGCTTGGCCAGCCTGCTCTCTGTGCCGTTGCCGGGCGAGGGGCCTATCGGTGAAGCCTGGGTGCTAAGCGACCGCACCGACTACCAAAGCCTGGTTGCAAATGGACCACTGAAGGGCCAGGCGCTTGGGCAGGTGATGGAGCAGTTTCGGGAACAGATGATGGGGGGACTATCTTCGCGCTTCCACCGTTTTCCATTGTTGCTCAAGTTCCTGGATGCGCACGAGATGCTTTCAGTGCAAGTGCATCCCAGTGACGATTCCTCGGAGCTGATTCCAGCCCGCGATACCGCAAAGACCGAGGCGTGGGTTGTAATCGAAGCTGAGAAAGGGAGCCAAATCTATGCCGGCCTGAAATCGGGCACAACTGCCGGCAGTCTGAGAGAGTCGCTGCACGACGGGACCATTGCGGAACACCTTGTGAGCATTTCCCCAAAGTCCGGCGATGCCGTATTCATCCCTGCGGGAACTGTTCACACTCTTGGCAACGATGTTGTGGTTTTCGAGGTTCAGCAGAATAGCGATGTGACATTCCGACTTTATGATTGGGGCCATATCGACGCGGAAACCCAGGAACTACGGAAGCTCCAGGTGGAACAGGCTTTTGCCTGCATAAAGTTCGGAGCCACCGACAGCGGCCTGGTTACACCCCGCGTGGAGGCGACGAAGCCTGCTAAGCGCGAAAAACTGTTCGATTGCCCTGCTTTTTTGTTGTGGCGTGTTCTTGGGCAAGACCCGTTCATCGTTGGAGCGGCGGCAGAGCCGCGCGTTTTGGTTGGCATTGAGGGATCAGGCCAGATCATGCACAACGGCACTCCCTATACGGTCGGGAAGGGCGATGTCTGGCTCTTGCCGGCGGAGGCCGGACAGTGCGCGTGTCAACCCAGCGGAGAGGTAACGCTGCTGGAGATCGCGATCCCGTGATGGTGCAAGAAACCATCTGGGCAACAGAATCTCAGACTGAGAGATGAATGAAAAAGCTGATCGTGTTCGATTTGGATGGCACTCTTGCGCCCAGCAAGTCGTCTCTCGCTCCTCAGACTGCGGGACTGCTGCGTGACCTTCTAGGGGTCGTGAAAGTGGCTGTCATTTCTGGGGGCGCGTGGAAGCAGTTTGAAGAGCAGCTTCTTACCGATCTTCCCTCGGACAGCATCCTTGCGAATCTGTCTCTGCTCCCAACCTGCGGAACGAGGTTCTTTCAATACAACGGAAAGTGGGCAGAGCTTTATTCAGAGGATCTTACGGCGGAGCAAAAGACGAAGATTATTGACTCTCTGGATAAGGCGGCTGGAGAGGCAGGCTATCGCAGCAAGAAAGTATGGGGAGAAGTGATTGAAGACCGAGGAAGCCAGGTCACATACTCCGCCCTGGGTCAGTTGGCGCCTCTCGCTGCAAAGGAAGAGTGGGACCCCGATTTTGCCAAGCGGATGAAGATTACAGCGATCCTAGAGACTCTCATCCCGGAGTTTTCCGTCCGCATGGGCGGTGCGACCTCTATCGATGTGACGAAGCCTGGAATTGACAAAGCCTACGGGATAGGGAAGCTGCGGGACACTCTTCACATTTCAAACAAAGAAATGATTTACATCGGCGATGCATTGTTTCCAGGCGGCAACGACTATCCGGCGGAAGAGGCCGGTGTCGTGTCGATCCCGGTCAAAGGGCCTGACGATACCAACCTGGTCATCAACACCATTCTTGCTTGCCTGGGCGACAAGTGAGCATGTCTGGTGGAGCAAGCGGTTGAGGAGATTCGATGATCGGATTGAAGCTGCAACGCCTGGGCATGATCATGGAGCCGGAGCCAGATAATCCGCATGAAGTCGAAGGAGTTCTCAACCCTGGAGCCGTTCGAGGTCCTGATGGCGAACTGTATCTCTTCCCCCGATTGGTCGCAAAGGGAAATTATTCGCGGATCGGCATAGCGCGCGTGCGGTTCAATGAAGCTGGCGACCCGATGGGTGTGGAGCGCCTTGGCATCGCACTGGCGCCCGAAGCCGATTATGAAATGCGGCCGGGAGGAGGCGGTTGTGAGGACCCTCGTGTCACGTTCGTTGAACCGTTGAAGCGCTACATCATGACGTACACAGCATTTTCGTCGCTGGGACCTAGAATAGCAATGGCCGAATCCGAAGATCTCTTCCACTGGAAGCGGCTGGGACTCGCAACGTATGCTCATTGGCGCGGCATCGAATTGGGAGACGTGGACGATAAGGATGCGGGCCTTTTTCCTGTCGCGATTCCTGACTCGACCGGGAAACTTGAGCTGGGTATGCTCCATCGACCCCTGTTTGCAGGCACTGGGCCGAAGGAGACAGCGCGCCACCCGGGAACGCGTGAAGTGGATCTTGATCGGGAGAGCATTTGGATTTCATACTGCCCGGCGGCATTGAAGAGCCGGGCGCCGGATCGTTTGGGCCAGTTTACGTCTCACCACCGATTGGCGACTCCCGTGTCGCCCTGGGAGCGGCTTAAGATCGGAGCAGGAACACCGCCGATTCTAACGAAACATGGGTGGTTGATTGTTTACCACGGCGTGAGCGCATTGCCCGGTACAGATGGTGGTCGTCCACTGTGCTACTCCGCCGGCGTGATGGTGCTCTCAAAGCGGCATCCGCGACTGATTCGTTATCGCTCAGTTCAGCCGGTGTTGACGCCGACGCTTCCCGAGGAGCGCGATGGAATTGTCGCCAATGTTGTCTTTCCGACCGGTATCGACCGGCGCGACGATCTTGGAACTCCAGATCGCTTCGACGTCTATTACGGGATGGCGGACAATCGCATTGGTGTGGCGCGCCTTGATTTGCCGGAACAGATCCTGGCGGGTGCTGTCGCAGACGCGCCGGAAGCAACGGTGTAAAGCGCTAGCGTTGCCAAACAATTTGGCCCGCTTCGAGCGGGACGACTGCATTGGGATGGTAGGGAACGATTCGCGCGGTGTAGTCGCTGGCGGGGCGCGCGGCGGAGACCTGGGCTGAATAGGCGTATGAGCCGGGCGTATCTGGACTGGGCCCGGATGGATTCATGGATATGAAACAAACTGACGCCCCTCGAGCGGAATCTGCGTAGAGTTCTACTCTTAGGTGATCCGGAGTGAGAGTACCAGGAGCGACGTCGGCGTGAAAAAAATGCTGCCCATCGTGAGTATTGATTCCTACTTTGACGAAATGCACTGTGCTCCAATGCCGATCGAGGTCCCGCTTCCATTCGAGCAAACTCGCGCCGACCGCGCCAATGTCCGCTGCACGATCGCGATAGCGCGACGCCGCAGGCAAATAATGGCCCTCAGTGTATTCGCGGATGGCGCGCGTTGCAGAAAACTGCGGCGTGAGCTGTGCCATGCTCTCACGGATGCGCCCCAACCATCTGGAAGGCATGCCGGATTCATCGCGCTGATAAAACTGGGGAATCACTTCACCTTCGAGCAGATCATACAGATCATGCGCTTCCTTCGCATCCCATGCGACATCTTCTCCATGTTCCTGGCCATCCCCAATTGCCCAACCAACTTCTGGGGAATGGGCCTCTGCCCACCAGCCGTCCAACTCGGAGAGATTGAGGCCGCCATTGACGAGAACCTTCATGCCGCTGGTTCCACAAGCCTCCCAGGGACGCCGGGGCGTGTTGATCCAAAGATCGATCCCCTGGACCATTTCCTGGGCCAGCATCATGTCGTAGTCGTTGAGGAAGACCACCCGTCCCTTCACTTCAGGGCGCTTGATGAAATCCTTCCATTGCCTGATCAACTCTTGTCCCGGAAGATCCTGAGGATGAGCCTTCCCGGCAAGGATTAACTGAACCGGGCATTGAGGATTGGAGAGCAGCCGCACCAGCCTCTCGGTATCGTGCAAAAGAAGATTGGGGCGTTTATAGGTGGCAAAGCGCCGCGCAAATCCCAGGGTCAGCACATTTTCATCGAAAACGCCGGCGGCATTCGATGGGTCTGTGCCCTCTGCCGCGAGCTGGCACTGATACCGCTTCCGCATCCGCTCGATCAGGCCTTTTCGCCCGGTTGTTCGCAATTGCCACAACCGCTGATTGGAGATTTGGCGTATGTCGTCCTGGTGCGGACGATCCCCACGCCAGCGCTTCACGCCGCAAGCGGAGGTCCATAGTGCATCGGCTTCGGCTGAATCCCAAGTCGGCACATGAATTCCGTTGGTTACGGACCCTATCGGGACTTCTTCCCTTGGCCAGCGGGGAAACAAGGACTGGAAGATCTGTTTGCTCACTTTTCCATGGAGCTTGCTCACTCCATTGATCTGCCCGCTGCCGCGAACCGCAAGATATGCCATATTGAAGGGCTCTGAAGAGTCTTCCGGATTCTGTCTTCCCATTGCGAGCAGATCGTCCACTGAGATGGCGAGTTCATCCACTGCATAATGGCTCAGATACGTGCGGATGAGCGCGGGATCGAAGCGGTCGAAGCCAGCGCTCACAGCGGTGTGCGTGGTAAAAACATTTCCGGCCCGCGTGACACTCATGGCAAGATCGAATGGCTTCTTGTGATCCTCCATGTAGGAGCGGGCTCGTTCGAGCACAGCAAATGCCGCATGACCTTCGTTGAGGTGGCAGACCTCCGGCGTGAGATCCAAGGCTCGCAACAAGCGCCATCCGCCAATGCCGAGGACGATTTCCTGTTTCAGACGCATCTCTGCGTCCCCGCCGTAGAGCTCACTGGTAATCCCGCGGTGGGCCGCGGTATTGGCAAAGTCGTTGGTGTCGAGAAGATACAACCTAGCTCTTCCGACTGACACCTCCCAACAGCGAAGCCAAATCCTTGAGCCGGGAAGTTGAATTTGCAACCGTAACCATTCCCCATTCGGCTGTCGTAGCGGGCGGATGGGCAGCTGCCCCGGATCGTTGACTGGATAGAGTGCCTGCTGCCGGCCTTCCGAATCGAAGTCCTGGCGGAAATATCCCTGTCCGTAGAGCAAGCCGATACCGACTACCGGAACGCCCAGATCGCTCGCCGCCTTCAACTGGTCGCCAGCTACGTTGCCAAGTCCGCCCGAGTAGATGGGCAAGGCCTCGCTCAGCATGAACTCCATACTGAAGTAGGCGACGGTCGTAAGTGCGGAATTGGGATGCTTATGCTGGAACCATGCGTCGGCCTGATAGGAGTCCCGATTCTGCCGA
>CAZPEZ010000127.1:0-11053 GCA_964585715.1 uncultured Occallatibacter sp. | reverse complement strand
GTACTTGAGATTCGGCGTCGAGTCCTCGGTCCTGAACATCCTGACACGCTCATCTCCACTGGCAACCTGGCCGCGGTCTACGAATCCGAAGGAAAATACCCGCAGGCTGAGATGCTCGACAATCAGGTACTTGAGATTCGGCGTCGAGTCCTTGGTCCTGAACATCTTGACACCATGATCGCTATGGGCAATCTGGCCATGGTCTACAGCGACGATGGCAAGTATGAAGAGGCCGAGGCGCTTGACCGGCAGGTTCTTGAGGTCGAACGCCACCTACTCGGACCCGAACATCCCACCACTCTGACCGCGATGAACAATCTGGCTGATGACTATGCGCAGAGGGGTGAATACACAAAGGCCGAAGCGCTTTTCAGTCAGACCGTGGCCATCGCCCGGCGGGTGCAGGGTCCCGAGCATCCTGATACGCTGCTCTACCTCTCGGATTTTGCGACAATGTGCCAGCGAAGACGGAACTTTCAACAAGCGCAAAAGTATGCCGAGGAAGTCCTGGCCGGCCGCCGGCACACTCTGGGATCGGAAGACACCGACACCATGAATTCGGCTGCCGATCTGGCTCTGGCCTACATTTCGCAGGGAAAATCCGTAGAGAGCGAGCCCCTGGCCCGCGAAGCAATGGAGACGGACAAAAAGCAACAGCCAACTGGCTGGCAACGATTCCGCGCAGAGAGCTTGCTTGGCGAATCCCTGGCAGAACAGAAGAAATACGCTCAGGCCGAACCACTGTTGCTCGAAGGCTACCACGGCATGCTGAGCCGGAAAGACCGCATCGGAGTCCCCGATCGCTACCACTTGCAATTGGCGCACCGTTGGCTAGTTGACCTTTACCGAGAATGGGGAAAGCCACAATCTCGATGATCACCCTCCGGTTCTTCGAGCATCATCTGGCGTAGTTCACATCCAATCCGTAAGCGGCCGATAGCTTACCTGAGTGTCCCGTTCGAGGTTCCGGAGTCGCAATGCCGACCGAAGGGTACGCATCGACCCAGCGCAGATCCGCCCGTCTTTGTCTGGACCCGAACCGGTCTGCTCAGATTGTCTGAAGGAACCCCGCATCTTTCGCGCCAAGCGGAACTTTTCAGCGCATCACTGAAGCAGATCCGCCTCGAGGGGACCCAGAACTGCAGTTCCGTTGTAGACACGATTCGTCAGGATCCCTCGTTTGCTGCCGCCCAGCGGGAGGTTCTTTGGAGCACTGGTAGTGTTTACGTACAGCGTGCGGCCTTCAATCACCCTGGCATACACGCCATCGGGCGTCGCAGGTCCCCTTTGAATGCCCGCAAGCTGAAGGACCTTTGATGCGACGGGACCCATGGCGGAGGCATTCGACTCAGTTGCGAGGTACAGGGCTTTCCCTTCGCCGAACCGGTTGAGAGTGAGTGCGGGCAAATGGCCTGGAACGTTCGTGAAGCTTGCCAGCACCGTGGCGGTTGAGGGCTCCAGTACTTCGTACCGACGCGCGTCGGTCTCGATGGACTTGCCGTCCAGGTGAAACTTCAGGGCCGGCGAATCGTAGAACGCGTTGGTTTGCACCCGAACACATCGCTGAGGCGGCCAGGCAGCGAAGTGTTGAACCATTGCCCATGTTCGTCCACCTTGGCTGAAAACGCCGTCATAAGCACCGTGCCGCCATTGCGCACGTAATCGCGAAGCGCTTTTCGCGCTCGACTCATCCATTACGTAATCGGCCGGCACGACGACCAGTTTGTACGGCGCAAGGTCCTCATGCCCGACGTTGATGATGGCGGTGTCGAGGTTGTCGCCATCCCGAATCCAACCCGGGATAGAGCATGCTTTAGAGTAGAGAGCTGTGATCATCAACCTTGCTCGCCGCGCGCATGACCACAACTGGGAACTCGATCCAATCACGCGCTCGCTGCTCGACACAGACTTCTACAAACTGCTGATGCTCCAGTTCATCTGGAAGCATTTCCCAAAGACGCGCGCCAAATTCACCCTCGCCAATCGCAGCTCGGCTGTTCCGCTCGGTCATCTGGTCAACCTCGACGAACTCCGCGAACAGCTCGAATCCACGCGCAAGCTGCGCTTCCACAAGTCGGAGTTGATCTGGCTGGCCGGCAACACTTTCTACGGCAAGCGCGGTATCTTCGAACCCGATTTCCTCGAGTGGCTCGACCGCGACTTCCGCCTCTGTGACTTCGAGCTGTCGGTGAAAGACGGGCAGTTATCTCTCTCATTCGATGGCTTGTGGACCGCGTCAACGATGTGGGAGATCTACGCCCTCTCGGCCATCGACGAGTTGAAGACGCGCGCTAGCCTCAAGCGCCTCACCGAACTTGAGCTCGACATCCTCTATGCCCGCGCCAAAACGCGTCTCTGGGAGAAGATGGAGCGCTTGCGCGACGTTCCTGGCCTGAACGTCAGCGACTTCGGCACGCGCCGTCGCCATAGCTTTCTCTGGCAGGAATACGTCGTCACTTCGATTGCCGACCTTCTGGGCTCGAACTTCGCCGGCAGCTCGAACACCTATCTCGCCTACAAACACGACCTCGAGGCCATTGGCACGAACGCACACGAACTGCCCATGGCGCTGGCCGCGCTGGCCAACTCCGACGACGAGCTGAAGTCGGCGCAATACCGCTTGCTCGAACTCTGGCAGCAGAGCTACCAGGGCGAGTTGCTGATCCTGCTGCCCGACACATTCGGTACCACACAGTTTCTGCACAACGCTCCAGACTGGGTCGCCGATTGGACAGGGCAGCGCATCGACAGCAAAGATCCATTTGTTGCCGGCGATGAGTACATCCGATGGCTTGGGGAGCGTGGCCGCGATCCACGCAAGAAGCGCCTCATTGCTTCCGATTCACTCGACGTCGACGTCATCCTGGCCTTGCACGCCTACTTCGGCGGAACACTGCGCAACGGGGCATTGCCGGCGAGTTTCCGTCATGCCCGCGACTTCCTCGATGAATCCCGTTGGATTCACGATCGCCGCATCCGGTTCAGCGCCGGTTGGGGCACTTTCCTCACCAACGACTTCCGCAATTGCAATCCGCACGGCAACGACCGATTCGATCCCGTCAGCCTGGTCTGCAAGCTGAGTGAGGTCGATGGCCGCCCCGCAGTGAAGCTCTCCGACAATTACTCGAAGGCCATGGGTCCGCACCAGGAAATCGAGCGCTATCGGCGCCTCTTCGGCGGGGCCGGGGTGGCGGATGCACCGGTTCTAACCTAAGTCCTTGCAACAATTGAAGGCGTCCCGCGAAGCGAGACGGAGATCCCCAGGAACGATTGCATCTCGAGGAAAATCGAATTAGTATTAATTGAGTGAGTAGGCGCTCAGGTAAAGGCACTCCTTTTGTCGCGTCCTAGAAGCGATAGCAAGCGCAAGGCGATTCTTGATGCCGCTAAGCTGTTGATCGCGGAACGAGGCGTCGCGCATACACCCACTTCGGCGATCTCGCAAGCAGCGGGAATCGCCGAGGGAAGCCTGTTCACGTACTTCGCCAGCAAAGATGAGCTCCTCAACGAGCTCTATCTGGACATGCGGGAGGATTTCGATAGGAACCTTACAGACTTTCCCCAAGACGGCGATCCAAAGGAACGTTTGCGCAGCATCTGGGATACGTTCGTGGACCTAGGCGTAGAGCAGCCGGCTCGGCTGACGATCATGAGGCAGATTCGGGCGACAGGCAGGTTGCTCAAGGAGAATGAGAAGCCTGGGAAGATGGTCGTCGAGGCCCTTGACGCGCTGCGCGACGTAGCCCAGAGCAGAGAGTTTCTTGACGCGTCGCTGGAGCTTCTGGTTCTGCTCCTCCGAGCCCATGCCGAGGCCACAATCGAATACATCGTTGCCCACCCCGAGCAAGAAGAGTATAGCCGCGAGTTGGGCTTCAACCTGATCTGGCGAGGTCTGACGGGGTGGTGATCCTCCCTCGCCGGCAACTGAGTCCTTTGCGACTCTGCAAAGAAGCACCGAAGTAAGGAGTAAGGCAATAATCGCAGCACATTCCCCCCTTAAATGGTCTGCGGCGAATATTCCCTCGCAGGCTGGAAAACTTGCAATCGTGACCGGCGCAACAAGCGGTCTGGGTTTCGAGACGACTGTTGCCCTGGCGCAAGCCGGCGCCGACGTTATCGTTGCCGGACGTCACGAGTCGCAGGGCCGGTGGGCGGTTGGAAAGATCCGGCCGCTTGCGCCCGCATCGCTTGTCCGTTTTGAGCAACTGGATCTGTCGAAGCTGTCGGCCGTCTCGGATTTTGTCCGCCGCATTGAACGCTTCGAGCGGCCTATCGACCTCCTGATCAACAATGCGGGGGTGATGGCCTTGCCACGCCGTTTGGTGACCGTGGACGGTTTCGAGATGCAGCTGGCAACGAATTACCTTGGACACTTCGCACTCACGGCAAGGCTCTTGCCCTTGCTCCGGAGCGGGATGGATCCGCGGGTCGTCGAGGTCAGCAGTCTGTCCCATCGCTGGGCGCGAATTAACCTCGACGATCTGCACATGGAGCGGAGGTATAGGTCTCTCCAGGCCTATGCTCAGTCGAAGCTCGCCGTGCTGATGTTTGGCCTCGAGTTGCAGCGCAGGAGCGATCAGGGCAACTGGCGTGTCATGAGCGTCGCGGCCCATCCCGGCTATGCGCAAACCGCGCTCTTTCAGAATGGCCCGGGACGTAAGAGCCTGATCAACAGGCTTCATCGCACCGTCGGCGGCTGGCTGGGGCATTCGGCTGCCGCGGGTGCCTTACCGTTGCTCTACGCAGCCACCGCCCCGGAGGTGAAACCGGGAGGATACTACGGCCCCCAGGGCGCATTTCAACTGGCGGGTCCATCCGGATTTGCATCCATCAGCAGGCGGGCCAAAGATCGCGAGTTGGCGCAGCGGCTGTGGGAAGTGTCGGAAAGCCTGACCGGCGTAAGCTGGCCCGAAAGTTAGGGCAGAGTTGGGCGACGAATGAAGAAACCGCGGCCTGGATCAGGCCGCGGTATTTGTTTTCAGCAACCGATGCGCGGTCTATTTGCCTTCCCGTGGTGCAAGGCCAAAGGTGACCGAAACCGAGAAGCTGCGTCCGGCCATCAGGCTGGGCGTGTCCGCTCCGTTGATGGGCGTCGGGCCGTTGGTAAGAAAGGCATCGCATGGGTTGGCAGCCGTGGGACTCGTGCAGGCGCCGCCGCCGTAGAGGTAGATTGTCTGCGGGGAACCCGCCAAGGTGTTGCTTTGAATGTTGTGTGCATCGAGCAAATTGGTTCCATCCAGCCGAATCTTGGTTCCATCGAAGATCGAGCGATTCCGAATGGTGTAGTTAAAGTAGCCGCCAAGCGAACTGAATGGTTGAATGATCGCCTGATTGTGATACTGGCCGTTATCCACCCGCTCCTCACCGATGCGCTTGTTAAAAATGCCGAGGTCAAACCCGTGAGCCTGATAGGTAAGCCCCTGCAGCTCCGAGTCGGCGGGTGTTTGCGCAACCCACAGGCCTGGAGGCGCCTTTTCGTACACCGGGTTGGTTTGTGAGGTAGAGGTTGTGTTGGCGTCGAATTCGCCTTCATAGAAGGCCTGTGCTGCGCTCGCGTTGAGATAGAGATTGAGCCCGGGCGCGAGGACCAACGTGGTCTCAAATTCGACGCCACGCGAAACGGAACTTGGCTGGAGGTAGTAGATGGTGTCGCCCGTGTTGGCGTCGCCGGTGTTGTCGATTGTGCTTGAAAAGCCGCTCTGGAAGCGAATGTGGTAAGCGTCCGCGTCCAGGCTGATCTTCTGCCCCTTATAGACAGAGCCGATTTGGTACGTGGTGTTCTTCTGCTGCTTTGGCGGCGTGGCAAGGGTGGGCAGAGTGCTGGTGCCTGCTGCGGGGGTGTGCAGATAATCGTACGTCGCACTGGCGGGAACGACGCTACCCGTCGCCACCTGACCATAAACCGACCAATCAGGGAGAAGGCGATAGTTCAGATCCAGAGAGGGCAGCCATGCGGTGAAGGTGCCGGTATCGGTGACGGTTGCCGAGCAGGCAGCCGTCGGACTCGTGCAGGTTAACAGGCCCACGGTCGCGCCGTCGTCGGCATGGTGCAGAATGTCGAACGTGTACCCGGCGAACTTGCCACCCGGTGTGATGTTGAGCTTCGGCGTCACGTGGAACTCGTACTCGGCGAAAGGCTGGTAAGAGTTCGTCCAGAACTGCTCATTGAATTTGGGTAGAGACTGATCGGCCCAGTGGTTGGACGGGTTGCTCGGATACTGGTGGCGGTTCGTCCTCGCCCACTCGTACCACATGCCGGCCCGCAGGATCCCGAATCCCGATGTCTGGGTGAGAAGCGAGGTTTCTCCGTATTTGCGGTAGCTGTTGTACTTGTCGATGCCGCACGGGAGAGCGTAAACGCCCTTCTTGGCGACCTGGATATCGCAAGGAGCGATGGCTGCACCCAGGTAGTAGGGCGAACCATTCAGCAGGTAAGTCAGCGTTTTGCCGCTTCCCGTCGTCGTGATCCCGGGGCTGGTGGAATTCACGATAGGTGTGGCGTTCGAGTAGAGTTCGCCGTTGTCATAGTTGTAGGTGTAGGGCTTGGTCTCGAAGTACCAGCCCTTGCCCAACTCGCTTTTGATGCCGACGTACTCGAAGTCAGTCGGCACCTGGTAGGTGTTGTACTGATAGTCGAACCAGCTAACTGCATCGGAATTATTGGTCAAAAGAAATTTGATGCCGGCGCCGGTAAAAGGTTGAAGACCACTGGCGGTGTTGGCGTTCGTGCATTTGTAGGCCGGATTCGTGCCATACAGCATGCAATTGGTCGAGCTGATGTTCGGGCCATTGGAGTTCAAGCGGAGCACGCCTGCAAAGCCCGTCAGAACCGTCTTGGGCGAGAACTGATACTGATAAAGCAGCGACCCCGCATTACGCATGTTGTAGTTGAAGGTCTGGTAGCCGTCGGAGGTCATGCGATGCCAGTCAACAAAAAGATTCGATTTGGCGGGTCCCCCGAACAGGCCGAAGCTTCCGGAGTTGAAGGCTCCATCGTAGAGCTTGGTATTCCAGGTGCCGTAGGAGACGTTTCCGCGAATATCAAACTCGCTTGTCAGTGGCTTCGAGAGCAGATGGATGCTGCCGCCGAAGGGAGCAGGCCCGATGGTAGAAGCCGTGCCTGGGCTCCGGTCGAAGTCAACACCGCCAACCCATTGGCTTGGGAAGAAGGCCCAGGAGTGATGGGTCGGCGTGTTGGTGTCGTAGAAGGGAATGCCATCGAAATCGATGTCGTAGTCGCCATCGGGGAAACCGCGGAAGTAGGTCTTGGATTGCCCGAGACCGACGCCATTGGAGCTGGTGGTGAATGCACCAGGAACAATCTGAACGATCTCACCATAGTCCGCGATCGGCGAAGTGAAGTTCTCGATGTAGGTATCGGAGACGAGCGACTGTGCGGAGCGCTCCTCAAGAAATCCGCCGGAGGGAGCGGTCTGCGCGGCGATTGAATCGATGCCCGCGTTGACTTCTACTTGCTGGACAAGCGTGGTGATTGACAGTGTGAAGGGCGCACGAGCGGTCTGCCCCTCGGCGAGAACGACTCCAGACTTGGTGCCCTCAGCGAAACCCGGGGCGGAGACAGTCACGCTATAGGTCCCAGCCGCTAGACCGTCCACGGTATAGAGTCCGCTGGCATCCGAACGAACTGTCTGGGCCGCACGCGTGGCGACCTGGGTGACGGTGACAGTTGCGCCGGGTATTCCTTTACTCTCGACATCAAGGACCGAGCCTTCGATTTTGGCCGTTCCTTGGGCCAAAACCGAAACGGCAAGAATTGCGATCAGGGGAAACACAAGTGCATTGACGCGCCTGCGCACACTGGCGGGAAAGTGAATCATAGCAACCTCCAAAGATGCTCGGACTGGTCGTGCTGTTGACGGCACTGCGGGGGAAGCAGGTAGCTGTACGTGTCCCGAAAGTATCAATCGAAGTTGACAGCAGAATTACAGAATCATGAACACCAGATGACGTTGGGGCGAACGGCATAGATGATTGCTGCGGATACAAATCGGTTACCAGGGCAGCTCCGACAAGAACTGGCAGCCCGCAATCGCCTCTATGCGCGGGGGCAGTTTCATGTCGAGAGCTACGGAAAATCGCCGGTGGTGGTCTACGCGCCGGAAGGGAAGCGCCACGGCAATTTTTTCGACCCTGCGTACGCGTCGATTGCCGCGAGGCCCGACTGGATGCGGCGCTTCGATAAAGTCCACGCGCAAGCCCGCTCTCTGCCGAAGACGGACAGGAAATGGCGCGAACTCGACTCGTCGACGAGTTCGGACGCGCTGCTCATGAACGTGTTCTGTGCGCCTGAGGTTAGCCGATCACCGGACGTTCGGAGCATGCTTGGCATCGACACGGACGATTTGCCGGTTTTCGGATGGAAAGCGCGCGTGCCCCTCGCCAACGGGCGAGTTGACCGCACAGAAGTGGATATGCGGTGGGGCTCGCTGCTGGTCGAAGCAAAGTTGACGGAGACTGACTTTCAAACGTGCAAGTGCGCCCTTGCAGAGGGGTATCGCGATCTGGACACGGTCTTCGAACGCGATCGACTCCCGCGCGGCGGGATCGCAGTCGACCGGCGTAAACGGTCGGTCGAATTTCCTGAGGAGTACACGCAGGAGGAGCTCCGCGTTCCGCCTGATCAATGGGAGCCGTATGTTTGGGAAGTGGCCCCGGAAGTGGTCGATGGCTATGCCAGCTATCAGTTGATTCGCAATGTGCTGGCGGCGTATGCATACGAGGCGAGTTTCTGTGTCATTCACGACGAGCGACGTCCGGACTTGCGCGAAGCCTGGTTCCGAGTCATGAGCGCGGTCAAAAGCGCGGAGATGCGCATTCGGCTCAAGATTCTGACCTGGCAGGAGCTCTGTGCTGTGCTGCCGCAAGCTTTGCGGGAGTTCCTGGGCAAGAAGTACGGCATCGTCCCGCCGGGTTGCAAGCCTTGGCCTGTCGATTCCGCGATGAGCGGTAATGAAAACTAGTTCGACGGTGGTGGGGGCGACGGTAGGTCAAAGACCTGGATCGAGCCATTGTTCAACAGGGCTAAGCGCCCCGCGGGCGAGAGAGCGACGTTCCCGCCTCCGTCCAGGATCGGAGCCACTGGGGTCTCGAAGATGACCTTCCCAGTTGCGGCGTCGAAGACTCGTACAACCTGGCCCTTGACGGCTTTCACCCAGAGTGTCTCTGTTCCAGCGCTGGGCTTCTTCTTTAGCACGATGCTTTCCCTGACAAAGCGCGAACCATCTGGGGGCGTCATGAGCAGAGGCGGAACGTAGGAGAGGGGCGCTTCGGATTGCCAAAGTACTTTGCCGTCCGTTGTGACCGCGGTGAGTTTCGGGACGTGTGCGGGATCGCAACCGGCTACGAGAATCTCACTGTCGGAGACAAATGAGGGACTGGGAAGACAAGTCGACTCAATGCGTCCCAGCACGTTCGGATCGCCGGAGAAAGGCGTGAGTCTGAGGGACCATTGGTCGTATTTATTGTCGTGGACTACTTCGAGCGACCCCTCTGCATTGATGGGTTGCTCGGCGAGCGCACTGGAATGGGTCGTCCGCAGAACCTGGCTGCTTTCGACCTGGACGACGCGGGTTACGATTTCGGTCGCGGATGTCGGATCCGATCCGGTGCGTTCGAGCGTATGAACGACGATGGTCCGTCCGCCGGGCTCGATCTCCAGAGCCTGGAATTCACCAGTCAAGGGGAGCAACAGTTTGGTCTGCAGGCTCGCGTCACCAGTTTTCAAGCCATCTCGATCGCGCAACAGGAATTTGCCATCTCGAAGCATCCAGAGATAGTGCGCGCGGTCGGGAACTGTCCATATAGTCTGCGACTCGACCGAACCCTCGGGTAGTTTCAAGACGAACGCTTTCATCTGGCGGTCTGCATTGGCTTCGCCTGTCTCGCGAGCGAGTAAACCTGGGGCACGCAGGCTGAACAGCAGCCGGTTGTCGCCCAGAAAATCGAGCGTAAACAAGCTGTAGTGGCGTCCCAGATAAGTTGAGCTGGGCGTGCCATAGCCAAGAGCGCTCACAGGAATCGTCAAAGAAGGACTTCGATTCGGTGCGGCCGGAAGAATATCTGGCTTTGGCTTTCGCTTCTTGACACGCGGAGGGAAGTCTCCGGGAAGCGTGATGTCCTGTGCCCTCACCTGAGATTCTGCGCTCGAGACAAACAGGCCTGCAATCACCGCCAAGAGGATTCGGACCCGAAATGTGCGCATCGCCATCATCGCCTCTATTCTCTCCGATTACGGAGGAGATTGTGATCCGAGCCGATCACAAGAGAGCAGTTATCCCAGGAAATTCTGTTGGGGCCAGTCAGCCGATGGTTCATAACGTGGGATGAATGGGGAGAAACGGGGTCCAAACGAGTGATCGGGGTCACTTGGACTTAGCCAATCGACACCCGAAACTGATAGCTTGAGACAGAAGGTGCCCTTCTCCGACGATGGCGTCAAATCCTTATTTTTCTTTGGCAGTTCTCTTTGTGGCAGCTCTCGGGTTTGGGCTTGCGCCACTAGGCCTGGCGTGGCTTTGGGCACACACGTTCTCGCCGCCCAAGCCGAACGCAATCAAGAACGCGACCTACGAGTGCGGGCTGGAGTCGAAGGGCGATGCCTGGGTGCAGTTTCGGTCTGCCTACTATCTCTACGCCATCATCTTTCTGATTTTCGACGTAGAAGCAGTTTTCCTATTGCCCTTTGCAGTGGCATTTACCGGACTGGGCTTGAGTGCGTGTCTCGCCATGTTGGTGTTCGTCCTCCTGCTGGTGGAGGGCTTGGCCTGGGCCTGGGCAAAGGGTGTGCTGACCTGGGCGTGAGAGAAATAGGGAATCGGGAATAGAAGCGGCTCGTTGAAGACTGCGAAATAGGAACTGTGAGCTGGAGCGGAGCGACCAATGGCTGTCGACGAGGGACTGAAGATCGAACTGGGGAAGCAGGGCATCTTTGTCACTTCTCTCCAGGAGCTCTATAACTGGGGCCGGCGCAGCTCGGTGTGGCCGATGCAGTTTGGGCTGGCCTGTTGCGCGATCGAGATGATCGCGACGACGA
>CAZPEZ010000126.1:0-11143 GCA_964585715.1 uncultured Occallatibacter sp. | reverse complement strand
CACCCGACCCACAGCGTCTACGATGGCAAGACGTACGAATCGCCGCGGCACCATCTGATCTCCCTGATGTGCGACGACATCTCACACACGGTCGCTGAACTGAAGGGCAAAGGAGCGGAGTTCCACGGCGAAGTTCAGGATCACGGGTACGGACTCGTGGTCATGATGGCCGTACCTGGCGCGGACGACATCATGCTTTACGAGCCCAAGCATCCGCTGGCGTATAGCCTTTGACCGATTGAAAGGGCAACTAACTCACTCCCACCTTTCACCCTTCGCAAGGCATCGTTCAAATTAGGAAAACTTGAGGGGCCACATTTCTGGACACTTGTCGGGTCGATCGTAGCAGAAAGCCGCGCAAGCGTTGAAGCGGGAGCATTAGCGCAACACGTTCGAAGCTCTGTCTGAGTGGTGGCCCATCCGGAAGTTATCTCATTTTGGAGCTACTGCCCCTTGAGCCGTGATATTCCCGGCTGCGCCGGATGGGCTAGCCTTGGCCAATCTGGTGGAATGGGAGAGAATCGACCTCGAAGAAAGAGCGGTTGTTTTATGAGCAAGCTGATTGCGGATACGGCTGTACGACTACCGGCCCCGGCATTGCGTCCCTTCATCACGCAGTACGCTGGTTTTCGAGTATCCGGATTACCCTACGGCATTCATTTCGGGCTTCCCTCAAGTGATGTCCATTTGATCATCAGCTTGGGTGACCCTATCGAAGTGGTGCAAATGCCCAACTCCATGCAACGGCCTTCAGCCTTAACTACCGCCCATCACCGTCGCGACTCAAGCAAACGATCAATCAGAGGACTCAGACTTTGAAAGCCGACCGTCAAATCGAGCATTTCCTTTTCAAAATGGACAGAGTCAGCCTTGATCCACCCCTCCATCAGAGTTAGTGGCCCGTAGTCCACGCTCACGTTTGGCCACGCGCTGCGCATAGACGCAAAGGCATTTCTGAAATCGAACGCGAAATCGCGACTCTTGATCGAGTATCCCTTTAGGTCTCTCAATTTCAAGGCATGGATGTTGTAGTTCGCTCGATTTTTCATCATTGACCGATCGTTCGTCCATATAGAAAAGAAGATTCCAGACGTGTTCTCCACCCTGTCCATTGGGTCGTTGGTCCATGAGGGCTTTTGCAACTTCAATACGGAACAGGCTTTGTAGGACCCTTGTTTGCAGATGAGCCCATCGCTGCTTTGCTCATCAAAGCGGGCTTTGATCTTTGTGAATACTGCGTCAAATGGCTGTTCGCCGCCAAGTCCCATCGTCAATCACCTCTTTCCAACAACAATACACACCGATTGTGTCCAGGGAGGTTTGTGGGCGATTGGGAAGTGATTATCGACGCTGCGCGTTTGCGCCCGAATGCGCAACCAATCCAAATTGCCTGCAGCCACGTACCTCTTTTGCAAGGCGAATGCCCGAGGAAGTCACACTACGCCGAGCAAAATAGCAATGGCGCTCGGTGGGAGCAACGATCAAGAGAAGCAGGTTTCCCCCTTCTAGATCTCAAAGACCAGGAGGCGGGCTGCAGTGTGTAGAAATCCGTTGTGCAGAGAGGACCCGGTCCAACCATCCTGAGACAACTATTTGTGACAGCCGTCATAAGACCGTCTCTGGATTTGCATTACAAATGGAGGGTCGTGCCACGAATGGTATGATCGTGCTATTCTCCGGTTTTCCAAGAGAAGGAAGTTCTCTTCCAAGGGGTAATCATGGGTGTCCTTAGCCGAATTGGTGTTGCGCTTGATTCCGATCTCCTCGTCCGCTTCGATGATTTCATCTCTCGGCTTGGATACACCAACCGGTCCGAAGCCTTCCGCGACCTGATTCGCGATCGCTTAGTCGCAGAACAGACGTCGAATCCGAATGCGACGGTAGTCGGTACGGTCACCCTCATCTACGACCATCACTCCCATGGCGTCACTGAGAAGCTGACGGAACTGCAGCATGCCAATCACGAACTGGTGGTCTCGACCAGTCATGCACATCTCGACCACGATTCATGTCTCGAAGTTCTCATCGTGCACGGCAGATCCGGACAGATCGAGGAGTTCGCAGGCCGCCTGATCGGATTGAAGGGCGTGCAGCACGGGCGGCTGGTGATGACGTCTCCAGCTCACTCCATCGCACACCATCACGGAAATGGGCACACGCCCAAACGCAGGTACATCCAGAAGCACGGATGAAACGTATATCCAGTGCGAGGAGGAATACCCATTGCGGCGCAGTAGCACGAAAGTTAAAATCATACTACTTGGAGCTTTCGCTTTAGCTAGTGTGGCAAGATCTGTGGCGCAGCATGAAGCGGCGGGTGCTGGCGGCACGGCACTCGCTCCGCAGGATCACCCGGTCGGCACGACTGAAACGGCTTATTCGGCTCAGCTATCAGGAACTGTGGTTGATCCGTCTGGTGCGGTGATTGCCGGGGCAACCGTACAGATTCGGGACGAGAATGGCTCGGTACAAAGGACGACACAGTCGGACAGGAACGGCGCTTTCCTTATCTCAAGACTCCCAGCGGGTAATTATCGACTCATGGCATCGAATCCCGGTTTTGGAACCAACGAAATCCCCGTCACCATAGGGACCACTGAGGAATTGGCTCCGCTGCGCATCTCGATGGCTGTGGGCGCTGTGAGCACCACCATCGACGTGCAGGGCCGGGAGGATGAACTCACCGGAATTGCCAGTTCTTCCACTCAAGGAACGGTGGGCGCAGCCGAACTTGAGGATCGTCCGATTCTCCGTTCGGGAGAAGTTTTGGAGACGCTTCCCGGCCTCATCATTACGCAACACGCCGGTGGCGGCAAGGCCAACCAATATTTCCTTCGCGGCTTCAATCTCGACCACGGCACGGATTTTGCCAATTTCCTCGACGACATGCCGCTGAACTTGCCGTCGCACGCGCACGGCGAAGGGTACTCGGACATGAACATCGTCATTCCGGAGTTTGTGCAGCGGGTGAACTTCGAGAAAGGCCCTTATTACGCCGATGTCGGCAACTTTGGCGCGGCTGGATCGGCGCACATGGAATTCTTCAAGACGCTTTCCCGGGACTTTTTCAAAGTGGAAGGAGGCATGTTTGGCTATGGGCGGACCGCTTTCGGCGTATCGCGAAAGCTAAGCCTGGGCAATTTGCTCTATGGCGGCGAGGTGTATCACGATAACGGCCCATGGTCGACGCACGAGGATAATTATTTCAAATACAACGGCCTCATGACCTACAACCAAGGCGACTCCGCCCATGGTTTCAGCATCACGGCCCACTCTTACCGTGGAACATGGCACTCGAGTGATCAAATCCCCGTCAACGCAATTCCCCTCGTCGGTTACTTCGGCACACTAAACCCAACGGACGGTGGCGAGTCACAGCGTTATAGCCTGCAGGGAGAGTGGCATCGCCAGGGCGCAAATTCCCTGACGAAGATCGCGGTCTATGGATTTTATTACGATCTCAATTTGTTCTCTGATTTCACTTACTACTTGGATGACCTCAATAAGAGTGATCAGTTCGAACAGCAGGACAGGCGCTGGGTGGCAGGGCTCGACGCGCACCACACGATTTTCAGCCAGTGGTTTGGCCGCAAGGTGGAAAATACGATCGGCCTGCAGGTCCGCAACGATTGGGTCCACAACGGCCTTTACCAGACCGAAGATCGCGTCCGCACCGAGAAGAACGATAGCAACGCCTGCAATGACGAACCCATCGCTCAGTGTGGCATTAACCCGAACCTGATCGCGATCTTGCCTGCGGATACGGATTTGAATAAATTCACGGACACGCTGGTCGGCCTTTACGCGGAAAACAAGGTCCAGTGGACGGCGAAATTCCGCTCGGTCCTAGGCCTGCGCGGCGATGACGCAAAATATGTCGTGACCAGCTTGACTCCGTCTTATGTTGCCGCCGAATTACCTTCCGCTCCTGAGGTCAACTTTGCGGATCTCAATTCCGGCTCGGCCACCAAGTTCTTGCCCGAACCAAAATTGAGCTTGATCTTCGGCCCGTGGTCCAATATGGAGTTTTACGCGCAGGGCGGATTCAGTTATCACTCGAACGACGCGCGTGGCGCAACGCAAAAGGAGGAGCCGATTTCGCCGGACAATCCTTTTCCCACGTCCAGCACCCCAATTTCCCCCTTGGTCCAACTCAAAGGTGGGGAATTCGGTGTGCGCACCGCGGCCGTCCCCCATCTGCAAAGCACCCTTTCGCTCTGGTATCTGCGCAGTAATTCAGAACTGCAGCAGGATGGCGACACCGGAGGCACGGTTCCTTCGGAACAGTCGAGCAACCGCTATGGTATCGAATGGGCGAATTACTATACGCAGACGGAGCATGTGATCTTTGATTTAGATATTGCGGACTCCCGCGCCCAATTTACCGAAATAGACCCGGACGATGCGGCGTACACCAACCTGGATGGTGGCCAGTACCCTGTGCAAGGCCCGGGTGGCAAGCTTGTTCCCGAAGCGGTAAAGGTAGTGATTGCATCGGGCATCACACTGCACGATTACAAGGGCTTTACCTCGACTCTTCGCCTGCGCTACTTTGGCCCGCGCGATTTGACGTCCGATGGAATCAATCGTTCAAAGGCTACGTTATTGGTCAATGCGGGTGTCGGTTATCAAATTGCCGAGAGATGGCGCATTTCCGCCGATCTTTTGAATTTGCTTGACCGCCGCAATGACGACATTACCTACGCCTATGTCTCCCGAATAACGCCAACAGCCACGCCAGCATTCACAAACGTTTTCCACCCCGCCGAACCTTTTCAGGTGCGATTCTGGTTAGAGAGAAGCTTCTGAGAAATGACGCGGTTGTTGGCTCTCGGCAGCAGTAAACAGGCCCATGCGCTCATAGACATGGTTCCGGTCGGATTGTGGGCAACCCGGAAGTGACCCGGTTTTGGATGAGTGTCCTCAACCAGTAGGAGAGAATGCTGTCTCGCGCCCAAAATCTGTGTTTGCGAAAATCAACGTAGCTCGTACCCATTCAGTGCAAGCATGCGATCTAACTCTAACATTCTAAAAAAGATCAAAACGCATTTGAATATATTTGAGCGATCGCACCGACCCTTTTCTGGTCCCAAGGTGGTCCCGGAATTGTGAGTTTCAAGCATTCGAGGAAAGCGCTTCGAAAGGCTGGAAACCGCTCATGTGAAACTATCCGACAGCGTTCAACGATTGCAGTCCTTCAACCAGCGCTCGTTGGCGACGAAGCTGACTACCAGGATCGGGACTTGGACGACCAAGCAGGTAACCCTGTGCTTCGTCCCCTCCCAGCTTTCTAACTAATGCCAACTGTTCCTCATTTTCTATTCCTTCAACGATCACTTTCATATCCAGGTTCCGAGCCAAGGTCAAGATCGACTCCACAAGTGCCCTGGTTTCGGGGCATGTAAGCAGCTCGCGTACGAATGAGCGGTCGATCTTTATTGCATCAAAAGCGAGCTTAGGCAAATAGCTCAAACATGAATAGCCCGTTCCAAAATCATCCATGGCAACCGTGATGCCGACGGATTTCAGACGTTTGATCGTATCGGCAGCATGTTGAATGCTGATCAGGGTTGCTGACTCGGTGAGTTCGAGCTGGAGAAGATCGGGCCGTAATCCAGTCCGATCAAGTACTTCCAGCACTTCATCCACAAATGTATTCCTAGAGAACTGCACACTCGATACATTCACGGCAACCTGGATCGGCTGATCGGCCCTGTCTTGCCAACGCACAGCCTCAGTACAGGCCCGCTCAAGGACGTACGCCCCGAGCGCTACAATAAATCCGCTCTCTTCCGCTACCGGAATAAACTGCAGGGGTGGAATCTCACCCAAGGTCGGGTGCGTCCAGCGAGCCAGTGCTTCAAAGCGAACGATCGCGTTTGTTGCAAGGTCGAATTCCGGTTGGTAATGAACTGAGAGCTCGCCGTTTGCTAATGCGCGCCTCAGTTCATTCTCGAGGGTGAAGCGTTCACGTACCGATACGCCGAGATCCTCATTGAAAAAGACGATCCGGTTTTTTCCGCCCCGCTTGGCGACATACATTGCGCTATCTGCTTGCTGCAGCAAGTCATCATTGTCCAGCCCGGGTTTCGGAAAAATGCTGATTCCGATGCTGGCGCCAATGGTAGTCTCGTGGCCCTCTATGAAGAAGGGCTTTCCCAGCGAATCCAGCAAACCACGGGCTACAGTTTCAACGTCCCCGTCTTTCTGGATGTGGTTGAGGATTACGGTAAACTCGTCTCCTCCAATGCGGGCGAGGGTGTCGGATTCTCTTGTTCTAGCCCTGAATCGCCGTCCAACTTCCTTGAGAAGAATATCTCCCGCAGCGTGTCCAAAGCTGTCGTTCACAAGCTTGAAGCCGTCCAAATCGATGTAGAGCAATGCAAGCTTGGAGTTCTCGCGCCTGGCCGTTGCCAGGCTCTGCGCGAGACGATCAGCGAGCAGTCTTCGGTTCGGCAATCCAGTTAGTTCATCGATGAGGGCCTGGTGCTGCAAACGTCCTTCGGCTTCTCGCTTGGCGCGGTCCCGTTGCCGCAGTTCTGACAGCATTCGATTGAAACAGACAACGAGTTGCGCAATATCCTCGCTCCCCCGTACCGAAACTTCGGTATCGAACCGCTCTTCGTGCGATACCTCTTGCATGGCTTCAGAGAGATCGTGGATTGCTTGCGTCGTAAGAGCTGCTCTTTCGAGAGCGGCCTTCTGTTTTCGAAGTCTGCGCCGCAACGCCGTCGCCCAGGCGAGAACTACGACAACCAGAGACGAGAAAAACATCAGTAGGTGCATCGTGGTTCTTGGTGTCCAGAAAGGAGCATAACGAACGATCGCGATATCTTGAGGTTCACGAAGTAGAACCTTGAAGGTGACGGGTTCTTCCTGCAGGAGCCGATAGAGCTTGTTCGGGTCGATCTGAGCTGAAGTGACACCGGTTAGTTGAAGGATGCTTCCTTCAGTGAATTTGCATGAATCGCTCCCTGAATCTGCGGTGTTCAATTGCGCTGTGAAAGTATGAATGCCCGACTGCAGGACAAGATTGCAGGTTCCGCGAGCATGAAGCACCGTCAAAAGCCGGCCCTCAACCGTGACCAACTGCGAGTCGTATTTTCCCTGCAGGATGGCTTCTACCGTAGTAGCAACGGATTGCACTGATTGAGATCCTGGAACAGAGCGGACAGAAGCGTCTGACAGCTCCGGCGAATACCTTCCGGCAAGCGTTGGATAGCCGACGGCCTCGACGCGATCGCCAAGATGGAAGTTTGGATGATTGCCGCTAATCTCCACGCCGCCACTTGGATCCTGAATGTAGACCAAGCCGCTGCCGACCAAAGTCACCGATCCGGCGACTTTGACTCGATGGCCAGATCGGATTGTTGGCGAGAATCGCAGCAAATCTCCAATTGGTGTGGTTTCCAGAGCGAACGGATTGCCCACGGCTGGTTCGATGATTTCGATTTGGGATGGAGATGAAATGACCAAGTCATATCCAACCAGCTGACGTCTCGAGTTGTAAATGGTGCCAAAAACTCCTCTGATCCGGATCCTCGCATCTTCAAGGTGGCCCGTGGCGCGAAGGTCCGGGAAACCTGGAGAGGTAGACACGTGAATCTGGCCAAGTGCCGTATACAGTTCAAAGGTCAACATTGGGTGATCCGGCTGTTCAGCGAACTTCAAAGGGTGAACTATGCCCTCCAGAACTACGTACTGAGAGTCCAGCCTTCCAGATGCGGCGTCCTCGAATGTCACGGGAATCGGAAGAGGAAGCGGTGAAGGGCCTCTGTCTTCAAATCTGGGCGCAAGAATCACCGGAGCGTAATTACCGGCGTCCGTGATTCCGGTGACCGTTACGCGTTCCCCAACCCGAAGGCCTATTGGATTGCCGGAGTATTTGAGGTAGATACCACCGCTTTGGTCTTGAAGAAACGCATTACGCCATATTGGATCGAGCGCGGTGATGACTCCGGTGGCTCGAACAGGCAGCGCCGAAGCGGCGCGCGCCGGGGCCAAGCGGCGGACTGAGGCAACGGTCTCCAGAGGAGCGGGGAATGCGGTCGTCTTGCCGAGCTCATCAAGTTGTTCCGCCGGAATCTCGGTGACCGATGCGTGGTATAGATCGATGCGTAAACCATCCGCACCGGGGAACCCGTCAACTTCAACCGGTGTGTGGACGGGAAAGGGATGGGCAGGCGAGAAATGGCATTCGATCGCACCCCATCGATCTTCAAGCAGCACTGAGCCATTCGAGGCTGCTGCGACACGACCGCGAATGCGAACACGATGGCCGTCATTTATTGCCAGGCTTTTACGGTAGAGATCCCGAATGGAATACAGATGATCGACGCCTGACGCGGGCTGAATCACCTTAATGTCATTTGTGGAGGAAACCCATACAACACGGGACAGTCTCTCTCCTCGAGAATTCACAGTCTCTTCAATGAGGCCGGTAAGTCGAACATCCGAGTTGATAAGTTTCAGATAATCGGCTCCTGATTCGGCGACAACCACGTCAATGTCAGAGCCCTTGTCCGCGACATTGAGATGCGCACGACCGTAGGCGTCTCGGTAGGCGTCACGAACGATAACGTTCAGCTGAACTGCTGCGCCGTTCTTTTCAGGCCCGGGGAGAGTGGCCAATGAGACAGGAAGAGGTTGAGGCACCCTTACGTGGATAGACGAGGGATGGATGCTTAAGCTCGACAGGAGCAGGCTGCTAGACCCCCGGATGGGATCGTAGTGGGATGCCTTCGTGGCGTCCACGGCAACGATCTTCCCAACCTCAAGGTTGCTTGGATTCAGCGGAATGACAAGGGCTCCCGTCTGGTCCTGGATCCAGAATCTCATCCCCGGGACGTCAACGTATGTCACTCTGCCCACAAGATGGACCGAGGCTCCGAGCGGCAGTTCCTCAAGTTCGTCGATCGTGTTGTGGGGCGAGAAGAGGAGCCCCTGCCAAATCGAGAATCCAATGGTGACGGAACCGATTAGCGCAGCCGAAATCGCAATTGCCGTCCAGAACTTTCCGCTGCCTCTCGTCATCTGGAAGCTATCGGCAGTTAGGCGCGTAAATTCCACGATCTTAAGGAGAAAAATTCACGGTACGTGCGCTCCCAACATGTTTCAATGCGTTTGGAGGTGGCGTTTATCCGTTGCGGTCGAGCCCAACCTGGAATTACCTTCTTGGCAACACGACGCGTGCAGTGTTGATTACTTCGGGCACAAATATACTTGCCGCACCACGGCGTAAATAAAGGGGTTTTGCTGACATGCTCGCAGCATATTTGGTTTTCTTATGTGTTTACTGATTGGTAAATAGTGAAGCGACTTAGTATCGAGAAAAATAATACCTCTATGCTACAATTCGCCAGCTATGTCCGAAGTTGGTCATCTCGCGAACGAAACAGGCGTAAGTTGTTTAGATCGCTCATTCCAGTACGAGACTGCGAGCTATGTTTCCGGTCTCGCGGCGCGTGTGTTTCCATGTGAAGCAAGGGAACGCAACATGGCGATATATAGCGCGTACTTCGATGAGAGCACCGGGAACAATTCGCCTGTGCTTGTGGTGGCTGGATTCTTATCGAACGTTGCGCTGTGGAGTCAGTTTGAGAACGAATGGAAAGCGGCGCTATCCGAATTCGGAATCACAGCTTTTCACATGCAGCATTTCGCTCAACGCAAGGAAAGTTTCCTCAGATGGGATGAACCTACGCGCAGAACATTGCTAGGGCAGCTTCTCGAAATCATCAATCGCCGCGTTCAATTCGGATTCGCAACCGTTGTGCACGTGGATGAATTTGAAAGTGTATTCGCCGGCCCCGTGCGTTCCGAAGTTGGATCGCCTTACAATCTTTGCTGTCTATCCTGCGCCGTCCAAATTGGTGAATGGGCAAGGGCGAATTACCAGATTGAGCCAGTTGGTTATTTCTTCGACGCGGGGCATAAGAACGCCACCGAAGCACTCAATACCTTGCTCGGGCAAAAGAACGATCCTGATCTGACGGAATATCGGATAGGCCCAATCACATTCGACAGCGATGATGTGCTAGTTCCCATTCAAGCGGCGGACCTTGCGGCCTACGAAATCTGGAGATGGTTAGACGAGCATTTTGCGGCGAAGCCCAGACATGGGCGTTACCCATTGCAGGAGCTCATCAAGGTTCCATGGAAGATTCGGGAATTTGACCAAGAGGTATTGCTGGAGCTGCTCGCCGTTCAACACGGATTGCCAATAACGCCTCGGACAATCCGGCACCGGATTCAGGCATTGAGACCTGGGCAGGTGGACACGCCTTAACCGCGCGCGGAGTTAAGTATGCAATCTCATGCAAAGCGTTCGCCCAGCAGGAGCGTCGATCCGTTTGATAATCTCACGCGCAAAAACGACCGCCAGCGGCCCGCTTGGAAATCCTTCCGAACCCGCTGAATCTCCGGTGGCGTCAAACCAAAACTCGGCATCCGAAAGCGAGAGTGTGCATTTCGGCTTTTGCTCGCTAGGCGAGCCAATAAACGAGAGGCATATTTTTGAGTCAATCGGCGTAGTCTCCGTGATGACTACGGAAGAGTCCCGCAGCTCGCCGTCAATCACAGAGAGAAGCTGCAACTGCGCGGCCATTCGGCAATACGCCTCGATGATCCAAAGGCCAACCGCTGATGAAATAGCAATCATCTACCTTGCCTTTCTGGTGGGTTGGGATAATGCCGAGGAAATTGCCCCGGCAATGGGACTGCGGTCTGATCGCTCACTTCGTAAGCTGCTTAACTTGGCCTCTCCGTCTCTCCCAACTCGTGCCCGTACTCCTTCGCGATCTTCACACACAGCGTAATGAGCTGGTGTCGCCTCTGCCTCTCGTACTCGAATCCCGCTTCAGAACAAACGGTCTGGAGCGGGAAATCCATATTCTCGTAGCAAAAACGCAGTTCATGGAACGTATTGCTAAACATCTCTTCTTCTTTGCGCTTCATGTCCGCTATCATAACGGCATGAAGCCGCCCCCGGACGACCCGCAATTTCGCAAGTTTACGGACGCGATGCGCACGATTATGAGTGTGTCCAAAACGGAATTGAAGAAGCGGGAAGCGGAAGAAAAAAAGGAAAAGCAGCCTAGCGCCGCTTCCCCCGATTCTGCCTCTTCATCCAAACCCCGTTAGA
>CAZPEZ010000125.1:0-11237 GCA_964585715.1 uncultured Occallatibacter sp. | reverse complement strand
ATGCCCAAGCGCACATTTCAACCCAACCGCCGCAGCCGCGTAAAGAAGCACGGCTTCCGTTCACGCATGAAGACGAAGAGCGGCGCAGCAGTGCTCAGCCGCCGTCGTGCGGCCGGCCGCAAACGCGTGTCGGTCAGCGCCGGATTCCGCGACTAGTACCCACCGGATTTGGTCGGAGTTCGTCTGCCATCGATTCCCATTTGGCACGAGTTGTCTCCGGCACTGCGATGAGCCTCCCGCACAACGAGAAGCTGGATCACACGGCGTCCAAGCCGGAGCACCAGAGTCTGTCGCTCACTGGCATGCGGTTGCGCAAGCATGCCGACTATCAACGCGTATACGCGACGAGCCGCAAACGCCAGTCCGCCTCGATGAGTTGGTTTCTGGCGCCCCAGTCAGAACCCATAACCCCGCAGGACAAGCTCGCACCCCGCGTTGGGCTTACAGCAGGCAAGGTGCTCGGCAAAGCGTACGAACGGAATCGCATCAAGCGCCGCATGCGCGAGGTGCTGCGCCGCCACATCGATCTGCTGCCCATCGGATTTGACCTGATTCTCCATCCGCGACGCCAGGTCATCACCGTCGAATTCACGAAACTCGACGCCGAGATTGTGCGTATCCTTGGACAGGCCAAAACGGAGGCGATGCGCAGCCAGAAGAGTGCCGCACCTTCCGCAGCCGAAGGTTCACCTGCATGACGCGTATCCTGCTTGCACTTCTCGCGCTCTATCGCCGCTGGCTTTCGCCCGCGCTGCACACGCTCAATCCGGGTGGATGCCGTTTTGTGCCCACCTGCTCGGAGTACGCAGCAATTGCGATCGCGACGCATGGCCCACTGCGCGGTGTCGCCCTGGCCACCTGGCGGCTGCTGCGCTGCCATCCCTTCAGCCGCGGCGGGCTCGACCAAGTCCCGCCAGTGGCATCCCCTTTCCCCCACAAGCCATTACCATAGAACCAGACGCGCTTTTCAAACGATAGGAAGTTGACTTTGCCCGAGTTTAAGAACCCCAATCTGGAATCGCAGGGACCCGGCGGCGGCGGTAGCAGCAGCGGCGGTGATTTCCGCAGCCTGATGATGTTCATGCTGCTGGCCGTCCTGATCTTTCTGGGTTTTCAGTACTTCAAAGAGAAGCAGGATGCGAGCCACCCTGCTCCGCAGACCCAGCAAGCTCCTGCTCAGACGACTGCAGCCGGCCCTTCGACCGAAGCACCCGCTTCCGCAACATCGGCTTCGGCATCGACGGCAGTCCCCGTCGCCGCCATTGCCGCAGCCGCTGAGTCCGAGACCACAGTCGAGAACGAGCTCTATCGCATCGTCTTCACCAATCGCGGCGCGCAGGTCAAGCACTGGATTCTGAAAAAGTACTTCGGCACCGACGGAAAACCGTTGGACTTGGTCCAGCCGCAGCTTGCCGCGCGCTTCGGCTTGCTGCTCTCGTTCTACACCTATGAAGCGGCGCTGACCACGCAACTGAATCAGGCCCTCTATCAGGCCTCGGCGACTGGCACGGTCCTCGCTCCGGGCACATTGACCTTCCACTACGCGCAGGGCGGCGTGGACGCGGTCAAGACCTTCCGCTTCGATTCGAGTTATGTGATTCACGTCGACACGGACGTGCAGCGCAACGGAGCCCCGGTGCGCGCCCTGGTCGATTGGCCCGCCGGCCTCGGCGACATGGAGGAGTTTCTTCCTTCGTCTTCGACGCGCAGCACCATCCTGACCCAACTGCAGCTCGTGACCTCGATCGGCGGCAAGCAGGAGACGACTGCGGCCACGAAGGTGAGCGGCAATGCCACCGTCGAACAGCCATTCGATTTCGCAGCCATCGCCGATCTCTACTTTGCCACGGCCATCATGCCCGATGCTCCTGAGCGCGCAACGCTGGTCACGCAGCACAGCAGCGTCGATGTGCCGAGCGACCTCTCGAACCCCAGCAGCCAGAAGAAGCCGGCGGCGGTGTTGGGCCTGGCCATGGGCGACACCAGCGGTGCGGCCCATCTGCGCATTTTTGCGGGCCCGAAGCAGACGGATGTTTTGAAGAGCATCCACTCGAGCAGTTCCGACGGCAAGGCCGACGGACCGACGCTCGAATCATTGATTCAGTACGGCATGTGGGGCATCATCGCCAAGCCGCTCTACCTCGCGCTGCGCTGGCTGCACAATCTGCTCGGCTCGGGAGGCGACAGCTGGGGCTGGGCCATCATCATCTTCACCACTACCTTCACGGTCATCATGCTGCCCTTCCGCTTCATGGCCATGCGCTCGTCGTTGAAGATGATGCGCATTCAGCCCAAGGTGGATGCCCTCAAAAAGCGCTACGCACATCTCAAGATCAACGACCCCAAAAAGGCCGAGATGAACACCGAGATGATGCAGCTCTACAAAGACGAGGGCGTGAACATGTATGGCGGCTGTTTGCCCATGCTGCCCCAGATTCCGCTCTTCTTCGCCTACTTCCGCGTGCTGCAATATACGGTCGAGTTGCGCCAGGCCCACTGGTTCTGGCTGAAGGACCTGTCGACGCCGGACCCGCTGCACATCCTGCCGATCCTGATCATCATTTCGATGTTCCTTACGCAGTACATCACCCCTTCGCCGGGCATGGATCCCCAGCAGCGCCGCATGATGGCCATCGTGATGCCCATCTTCATGGGCTTCATCCTGTTTAACTACGCGTCGGGCCTGGCGCTCTACTGGGGCACAAGCAACCTGATCAATCTCCTGCTGCAGCTGACCATCAACCAGTCGAGCATGGGCAAGGAGATGCATGACATCGCCGCGCGCCGCAATCAAAAGGGCGGCAGCAATCAAAAAAAAAGTAACGTCGCTCCGGGTCGCGTGATTCAAGGCAAACGGTAAAGCGCCCTCACAGGGAAGCATCAATCCGCACAATTCTGGGTCCCCCAGTGCCTGCCCTGAGCGGAGCCGAAGGGGCTCGATTCTGAGACCTGGGAAGGCTGCGCACTCACTGAGTGATGCACTGTCGTCCTGAGCGGAGTCGCGCGAGCGCCGAGCGGAGCGAGTCGAGAACCCGCAATGAGAAGGCACAGTTCACTGCTGTCGCCGGTTGTCCCTGAGAGTAAGGATGCTTTCGTCCTCCAGGCGGAGGTCGGTATCAAGGCCGTCAGGTCTTAACGGATGAGAATGTCCGGTTAGAGGATGACTCAGGCGTAAGACCGAAATGCTCACGATTCCCGTAATCACATCGCCGGGTGATCAGGCGCACAGACGCGCCGTGCCTTGAGTAATCTTATGTTTCCGCGCCTCGCCTCCCTGAAGAGCGGCCCCCGCGAGCAGTTCCCGCCAGTTACGACGCAACACCCCCAGAGACGTGGCTAAATTCCCAACGGACTGCGTTGTCCATCGGACATTGGTGGGGGGTCCTCCCCCACCGCGAAACGCTTTCGGTTGTGTGTCAACAGGAGGACACAAATGCAATTCCACCTAAAGCTACCTTCAAGATTCGGAAGTCTACCCCTGTGGATCGCCCTGGCCGTTTTCGCCGCGCTGGCGTTTACGGTTCAGGATTCCGCACAGAAAATGATCACGTACGATGCTCCGGGCGCGGGCACAGGCGCCTTGCAAGGCACGGAGGCGCCTGGAATCAACCCGGCAGGGGCGATCACAGGATTTTACTGGGACGATCTCAGTGTGGCTCACGGCTTCGTGCGCGACCCTTGGGGCAAGGTCACTACCTTCGACGCTCCAGGCGCGGGCAGCAAGACAGTCCCTGGGTTTTATGCGGCCGCCGTCGGCATGGGCGGCCAGGGCACCTACAGCATAGCCATCAACCTTGCTGGAGCAGTCGCGGGCACGTACATCGACAAGGACAATGTGATGCATGGCTTCCTGCGCAATCCTGACGGCAGGTTCACTGCGATTGACGTCCCAGGCGCGGGCTCCGGCTACGGCCAAGGGACTGAGGCCGACAACATCAACTCGACGGGGACAATCGCGGGAAATTATGTGGATGTGAGCAATGTTTGGCACAGCTTTGTGCGAGATCCTGATGGCCGAATTACGAATTTCAATATTCGTGGCGCGGGCACAGGAGCCGGCCAGGGCACAATCGTCGAGTGGGCCCAATGCCTCAACGATGTGGGGATGATTACGGGCAACTACGTGGACGCGAGCGGTGTGAACCACGGTTATGTGCGCGCCGCAGACGGTTCTGTGACTAAGTTCGACGTTCAGGGCGCAGGAACCGGGGTCGGCCAGGGTACTTGGTCCTGGAGCATCAACCGCGAGGGGGCGGTTACAGCGGAGTACGTAGACGCCGACAATGTGAGCCATGGCTACGTGCGGGCCATCGACGGGAAGATCAACAAGTTCGACGTTTTGGGCGCTGGGACCGGGGCAGGCCAAGGCACCATCGGAGAGAACATCAACTCGGCAGGAGTGATCGCGGGCGATTACATTGATGCGGTCGGCGCGGCTCACGGTCTCGTGCGCGACCCCTGGGGCAACATCACCAAGTTCGACGTCCAGAGTGCTGGCACAAGTAGCGGCCAAGGCACCATCCCTTTCACTAACAACTCTTCGGGAACGATCACAGGAGCGTACATAGACAAGGACAATGTGCTCCATGGCTTCGTGCGGTGGGCCCAGCCTGGGCTGAATTGGTAGGACGCTCTGCCGTTGCTGATGAATATCCTCTGCGAAGGTTGCCGGGGCGGTAACGGATGTGTCGGCGTCATGTTTCCGTGCCGTCCCTGCGGCGGGGCCAGCGGGCCGGGGGATGAGAAGGGAGATTGTTATGTCCGCGGCAAAGGTCTTGTCAACTCGGGTGATGATAAGGTCCGGGCTGCTTTACTTGGCGCTGTTGCTGTTTCCCCTCTTTGCTATGGCGCAAAGCACTAATGGCAATTACATCGTCTTGCTGGCCTCCGGTCTGGCTTGCGATCCTGAGGACTCTTCAACCTGCCCAGCGGCGGCCAAATCTGCGCAGGGCGACATCTTCGAGATGAGTGGCGCAGGAATCTTCGACGTACAGAACAAGTCGGTGAAGGCAGCTGGAACTTACACCCACAAATCCACAACAGGAGGCGTGCTGGAGACCGGCGTGTGGCTCGCGAGTGAACTGGTGCGCTTCGATTCTTACGGAATCGCACGGGGCGCGCTCCGACAACTGGGCGTGACCACTGATCCACAATCTTTTGTCGCCCGACGTTTGCCAATGTCCTTTGTTCCAATTCCGGTAGGCGGCCTCGCCGTGTTCCACATCAACTTCCTGCCCCTGTTGGGCACACCGAGAACCGCGATGCTGCAAGTAAACTGTGCCCTCGGCAAAGTTCCGGATGAACGCCCGACCGAAGGAATCCGGCTGACTTTCGGAGGAGGCGGGGCGGCATATGACGAGGAAATTAGTGGGCATACTCTCTTCATCTTGACGAGACCCGAAGCCAATGCAAGCCCGAAAAAACGGCAGGTCTCGACAGTCGATGAAGATCTGCCACCGCAGGAGCAAAATCCTTGAATCGGCATGCCAGCCGGCTCCGAGTCGATGCTTGCGAGGGTGATGCCGGTGAACTTTTCAAGAAAGGCGCTTGGAGGTTCCGCCCGTGCGGTCTAACCGGAAGTTGTTCCTCAGTCTCTTTGCGAAGTATCTACCCGCAATCCTCCATACTGGTTCTGCAGTCTCCTCGCTCGCGGAGGGGGGATTTGAAGGGAGAGATACCCCTACCCCCGGGGGGTCGATTCGCCGTCCTTTCGCCTTCGCTCATCGAAGCGCGGCCGCGAGCGCTTCGGGCAGCGTGGGATGTACGAAGCGGAATCCCGCAGTCAACAATGCCCGCGGCTCAACCCGCGCACTGGCCAGCAGCGCCTCATCGGCCATCTCGCCTAACGCAATGCGCAATGCGAACGCCGGTGCGGGCAGAATCGCCGGTCGGCGAAGCTGCTTCGCCAGCGCCCGCGTGAACCCCGCGTTGGTGACCGGGTTCGGCGCGGTGAAATTGACCGGCCCGACGAGTTTCCGATTTTCGAGTGCAAAGAGAATTGCGCCGGTCGTGTCGTCGAGGCTCACCCAGCTCATCCACTGCCGCCCGGATCCAAGCCTGCCGCCCAGGCCGAGCCGAAACACCGGCAGCATCTTAGCCAGCGCTCCCGGCCCATTGCCCAAGACGACGCCGAAGCGCGCATGCACCACCCGGATGCCCGCCTCCTCAGCAGGCCGTGCAGCTTCTTCCCACGCACGGCAAACGTCGGCGAGAAATCCCGCGCCCGGCGCCGACGATTCGTCGAGCATCTCGTCGCCGCGATCGCCGTAGATCCCAATCGCCGAGGCGACGATGAGGGTCTGCGGCGGCGTATGCAATCCGGCCAGCAGTCCAGCCACCGCCCGCGTCGAATCCACCCGGCTTGAGAAAAGTTCGCGTTTGTACGCTTCCGTCCATCGATGGCCGGCGACGCTCGCCCCGGAAAGATGAATCGCCGCCAAGCAGCCCTCCAGCAGAGATGGGTCGATGGCCGGTTGCGCCCGGGGATTCCAGGCCAATTCGTTCTCCCCTGCAGGAGCACGCCTCACCAGTTGCACGACCGGCGTCCCCCTCCCGGCCAACTCCCGCCGCAGGGCGACCCCCAGCATCCCCGACGCCCCACTGATCAGGACTTTGCCGGATACCGCAGCAACCGAATCTGCCTCTTTGCTCATCTGCACAATCATGGGGCTGTATTTCCGACGCGCCGAACCAACATCGCGAGGTTTGATGGGCCCGAACGACTTTGGTAATATAGCAATAGGTTTTGATTGGGACAATAAGCTGAGCGAGGACCCAAAGGGGGTCGCGGATGACAGAGCCGGCAGTGGTTCGCAGCGAGGAAACACAGAAGTCCCAGGTGGATACCGAAACCACCGAGCGATTCATCGCCGAGAAACATATCGGCGAGCGCATCAAGCGCTTGCGCCTGAAGAAGTCGATGGGGCTGGTCGAGCTGGGGAGGCACACGGGCCTCTCGGCGAGCTTCCTTTCGCAATTGGAGACCGGCCGCGTAGTGCCCACCTTGCGCAACCTGGCCCGGATCGCCATGGTCTTCTCCAAGGATCTGTCGTATTTCTTCGAGAGCGAACCGCAGGCGATGTTCCGCGTACACCGGCGCAAGGAGCGCGTGCGTCTGCCGCAGACTGGCGTCGACGAGCCGACCTATTTCTTCGAGAGTCTGGGCTATATGGTGCCCGACCGACACATGGACCCCTACTTTGCCCAATTCATTCCGCTCGAAAAAGATCATGAGCCGCGCGCCCATGTGCACCCAGGCTATGAGTTTCTCTATATCCTCGATGGCCAGCTCGATCTCCGCCACGGTGAACATCACTGCACGCTGGAACCCGGCGACGCGGTCTACTTCGACTCGAGCACGCCGCACTCCTATGTCTGTGCCGGAAAGAAGCCGGCCGATGCGCTGATCGTGACCATGCACCAGCCGCCCCCTGTGCAGCCCGTGACCCTGCTGCGTCAGGTTGCGCCGCGCGCGCTGCCAGGCAACCCAGCGCATACGTCGCTCGCCGAGAGCCGGCACAAAGTCTAGCGCAGCGATTCGGTTGAGCTAGTCCCGCAGCTGAGCAAAATACACCGCCACGTCCTGCCAGTTGTTGACGCGCGTATAGCCAGTCGTCGTCAAGTTGTGCGGCGCGGTGTAGAGCAGACCCGTTCCCTCGAACCTCTGCAAATTGCGCGGCAGATCGTCGATCAAATAATCAGCGCGCAGAATGCTCTTGTTCCCGCAAAACACATAGTTGGTCGGCGGAATGAAAGGAAAGTAGCGCTGCAGCCAGCGATACTTGGGGCCCAGCGAATTCGGCACTGTCATGGCCTGCGTGGCGATAAAAATCTCAAAGCGCGCACCAAGCTGCTTCAGCACGTCCTGCGCGCCGGGCATGAGCGCCAGATCCTCAAAGAAATCTTCTGCATCGAGAAACGCGCGCAGCTGCGCCTGCCGGTCGACGGGCGCCACATCCCACAGCCCCTTGCCCACCAGATCGTCCACCGTCACGTCGTCGTCGAATGCCTGGTTGTAGCGGCGCAGGTGCTCGGCCAGGGTATCGGCCATCACCTCGTCCATATCGACACAAATGCGCTTCACCGCCGGCTCCTTGTTGGTGAATGTCTTCTCTTTGATTTTCGCGCAAGTGGCCGGGCGTTACGCGCCGGCTTGACGAGGCCGCCGAATCGCCCGTCCGTCTCCTGTGGCGGCTTCGGTCTGCGGAGATTTGGGAGCGGGCGCAAGGGCAGGATCCCAGTAGAGCAGCCGGCCGCAGCTGTCGCAGGTCAGCAACTCGCCCTCCCGCAGTTGATTCCACGTCTGTGGCCGAACGCCCATGCGGCAGCCTGTGCACTGCTGGTTCTCGGCAAGCGCGAGCCCCGTTCCACGGCTCGCCGCGATGCGATCGAAGCGCGCCAACAGGTCCGGTTCGATCGCCTGCCGCTGCACATCTCGTTCCGTCTGAAGAACTGCAAGCTCAGCCGCTGTCTCCTGCTGCTTCTGTGCGGCCCACGCCCGCGTCTTCTCCAGAGTCTCAGACAGCTCTGCCACTTTGCTCCGCGCCGCAGCCAGCGTGGCTTCCTGCGTCTCGGTTCGTTCCAGGCTGGCCAGTTCCTCGTTCTCGAGCCGGTCGATCTCACCCTCCGCGAAGCCGACCTCATGCTCGATCGCCGCAGCCTGCGCCGGCGTAGTGACGGAATCCTGCTGCGCCTTGTAGCGCGCCGCCTTCTGGCGATGACCTGCAATCTCGCGCTCCAGACGCGTACGGAGCGAATCTTCGCGCGCCAGCGCGTCGGAGGCTGCGGCCGACTGCTGCTGTGCCGCGGTCAACGCCGCCTCGGCCTTGGCGATCTCTGCGGGCAAAGTGCGCGCCGACTGGTTCAGCCGGGCTCGTTCCAGTTCCACAGCCTGCAGCTTGATAAGGTGTTCAATGTCGGCTCGCATGGGATGCAAGAAGTCTATAGCAAACGGGAATCCTGCGTCCCGAAGCGCATTTGCGGTTTGACAGCGATCGGCAAGGCGCCACTCTCGTCTTTGTCTGCACGAAGCGCGTCAAAGATAATGATGGCGCAGAAAAGCCACCCACGCATCCAAACCAGTCAGAGAGAGCCGTGAGCGAAGAGCAGAGATTTCCGGGTCGCAGATTCCGCTGGCTGTGGTGGGTGGCCGGCGTATTGCTTTTCGTCCTGGCTTCGTTGACGGTGGCCGGCGTGATCGTCGCCCGCCGGACCGAGCCATATCTGCGTGCGCGCATCGTCGATGAGCTGGCAAGCCACTTCCATGCGCGCGTCGAGCTCGATACATTTCATGTGTCGCTGGGCAATGGCCTGCGCGGTGAGTGGGGCATCTGGGCACGGGGCGGCGGACTGCGCATCTGGCCGCCGGCGGAGGTCGCGGGCGTCGAAGTCCCAAATCCCGCCCCTCCTCCCAAGCCGCTGGTGAGTCTCGATTCGTTTGGATTCCATGTCCCCCTGCGTTACGATCCCGATCGACCCATTTCCATCGGGCAGATTCGGCTGGAAGGATTGCACATCACTTTTCCGCCGAAGTCGCACTTTCTCCACCTGGCGCCAGGGGACAAGCGTGCCGCGCCTGCTCCGCAGGAAGGAGGAGGAGGCAGCCTTCCGATCCGCTTCAAGCTCGGCGCCGTAGAGTGCAACGATGCAACTCTGACTCTCGAGACCAGCAAACCGGGCAAGCTCCCTCTCGAGATCGACTTCACGCAGCTGAAGCTCAGCAACGTCACGCCGGACCAGGCAATGCACTTCCAGGCTGAGCTCACGAATCCGAAGCCCGTTGGGATCGTCCACACCAGCGGCTCCTTCGGTCCCTGGCTGGTCTCCGATCCGGGCGAATCGCCGGTCACGGGAGACTACACCTTCGACAACGCTCGGCTAGCCGACTTCAAAGGCATCGCGGGCACGCTCAACTCCACGGGAAACTACACGGGCACGCTGCGCGAGCTGAACGTGGACGGCGAAACGCAAACGCCCGACTTCAGCCTGACGCACTTCGGCAATACGATGAACCTGACCACTCGCTTCCATGCCATCGTGGATGCGACGAACGGCGACACCCACCTCGATCCCGTGAATGCCACGCTGGGCCATTCGCCGATCGTGGCACGCGGGCAGGTGGTACGGGCGATCGTGGGCACAGGCAGTTCGATGCACGGCATCGGCCACGACATCGACCTCGACATCGAGGTGAAAGACGGCAGGATCGAAGATTTTCTCCACCTCGCAAGCCACGATGAGACGCCGCTCCTGACCGGCAATGTCGACGTGAAGTCGACGCTGCACATTCCGCCCGGCAAACAGCCAGTCCATGAGCGGATGGAGTTGAAAGGGCAATTCCAACTGGACCAGGCTCAGTTCTCGAGCGACAAAGTGCAGCAGCGCATCGCGGAGCTCAGCCTGCGCGGCCAGGGCCGTCCCCACGACGTGGAGAAGCCCGACCACGAGGACATTCAGTCCGCAATACAGAGCGATTTCCAGATGGCGAACGGCGTCATCACGCTGCCGAATCTCGTCTTCAGCGTGCCTGGGGCGAACATCGATCTGAACGGAACCTATAAGCTCGACGGCGGTATGTTGGGTTTTGTCGGATTCGCCAAGATGCAGGCCACCGTTTCCAAGATGGTCGGTGGATGGAAGGGTTTGCTGCTCACGCCGGCCGATCGCATGTTCAAAAAGGATGGCGCTGGAACCGAAGTGCCAATTCACATTGCAGGCACCTACAAGAATCCCGAGTTTGGCGTCGATGTGAAGGGCCTGGAACACATACACACGCATCCGCAGCGGCCCGACCAACCAAACGCGCCTGCGTCCGCTCCACCTCCGGCAACACCACCTTCCGGACACTGATCGGCCTGCGGTGCCGAGGCCGCCAGCATGGAAGCTGCATAACATCCTGTACCTCGACCTTCCTGTACAATTCGCTGTTATCCGTACACATCCGATCGGAGGATAGGGATGGACGCTCTCATTTTGATTCCATTGGCAGTCGGCGGTCTGGTCGTTCTTACGTTGATCCTGGGCAGCTTCTTTACGGTCAACACCTCGCAGGTGGCCATCATCACCCGATTCGGCAAGTTTCTGCGTTCCGCCGATCCGGGCCTCAACTGGAAGGCACCCTATTTCGACACGGTGGCCGGCATTGTGAGTCTGCGCGTCAACCAGATCAACCTCACCATGGAGACCAAGACCAAAGACAACGTCTTCGTCACCATCCCCATCTCGGTGCAGAATCGTGT
>CAZPEZ010000124.1:0-11431 GCA_964585715.1 uncultured Occallatibacter sp. | reverse complement strand
TCTACATCTGCGAGGACGGGCTGGTGCACTACTGCTCGCAGCAGCGCGGCTATCCGGGAGTGCCGCTGGCCGAGTACACGAACGCGGATGTGAAGCAGGAGTTTTTGACGGCGAAGGCCTGCGCGCCGAACTGCACGATCGGCTGTGTACACCGCATCAGCTACATCGACCACTGGCGCGCGCCGCAGACGCGGACGGTTTCGCCGGGGAGTGGATCGGCCGAGCCGGTGCTGGTGAATATCCAGACGAACTGAAAAACAGGGGTCGGGTTTCAGGGGTCAGAGATCAGGCTCCGTCCGGCTGAACCAGCACAGCCTTCAATATCAACCCAATCAGAAACAGTGTCCGCAGCGGGTCCGACCGGCGCCGTTCTGGATCACTTGTGCGCGGTGCGCGTGGCCGCGTCCCTGGTGTCGACCAGGGCCTGATCGATGAGCTGGTAGAGCTTGGTGCGGTCGACGACTTCGACAAAGGGCGCGCCCTTGCTGTTGGCTGTGACGACCCAGATGGTGGGCGTGTGCTCGATGCCGATGCGCTGGCCGAGAGCGTAGTCGGCCTTTACTTCGGACTGCAGCTTACCCATGGGATCGATGGCGAAGGGCAGAGCGATCTTGCGCTCGGCGGCAAATTGCTCAGTGAACTGACGCAGGCGGTTGGGGTCTTCGGCGAACGAGAGCTGACTGGCGAAGACGGCGTCGCGATACTCGTCGCCAAGCTTCTTGCTTTTGGTGTCGAAGAAGCGGGCGTTGACGGCGGCCTGCATGCTCCAGGGATGGAAGGGCAGCGGGAAGTCGTGACGCACCCAGGGGATGTTGTACTTGGTTGCGGCGTCCTTAAGCAGCGGGTTGGCGCGGGCGCAGTCGGGGCACTCGAGGTCTTCGAACTCGACGATGGCGACGCGGGCACCCGGCGGCGGCTTGAGCGCGGAGGGATCGTGGACCTGGGTTCCAGGCGGCGGCGGGGCAAACTGTGCGCGGGCGGCGAGGACGGCGATGAGCAGTCCCGCGGCGGCAAGGCTGGCCAGCAGGCTGGGACGATGCGAGACGACGCGAAGGGCTTGGGAAAGAAGCATGAGTCTTAGACGGCTCCGTGTGCTCCATTGTAACGGCTGGGCGGGAGCGGACAAAGGGGCTGAGGCGGTTACGAGAGGGCTCTTGCGACCTGCGTCAGGATGCCCGGCCAGCGGTGCGGATTCCGAGTTGGCCGAACGTCCTATTGGCCCGAGGTCTCGGTCTCACACAGGCATTATTGGCGATCGCGTTTGCGGTCCGCCATCCACTTGCGCCACTTGTAGTCGGCGACGAAAGTGACGACAACGAGGACGGCGACGATAAGGATGAGAGCGAGCTTCATGGGTCAGTTCGGAGTTCGCAGTTCTTAGTTCGTAAGGTTCGGATCGGCGGGTGAACATGATAGCCGCGCCGACCCGAACAGGCACAATCAGCGGCCAACAACAATGACCGTGAAGCTGCCGGGAATCATCGGTGGGCGGCCGCGCGGATTATCCGGTGTCGGTGCGGGACGCGGGCCAAACTGGGCGGTCACGAGATAGATCCGATCCGTAGCCGAGTCGTAGGCCATGGTGCGCGCGCCCTGCTGCGTGGGCAGCGTCTCGATGGTCTTGTAATCAGGCGAAGCCGCATCGACCACCGCGAGAACACCCCCGCCGCAGGAAGCGAAGGCCAGATTGTGGGCAGCGCTCCAACCAGCAGCGTCGGGACCATTGCCGATCGCAGGCGTCGCCAGCACCTTGCCGGATTCCGAATCGACGACCGCCATCTTCTTGCCGTCGCAGACCGGGAAAAGCCGATGGCCGGGAACATCGAAGGCGAGACCGGAGGGCGAGTCGCAGACGGGCCACTCTGCCGTTAGCTTTTTGCCATTGGCGTCGAGGCGCACGATCTCGTTTTTGTCTTCGATGTTGTCGAAGACGATGCCCTTGCCGTCAACCGCGGGAAACTCGGGCTTGCCAGGCAGCGGAATGATCGCGACAACTTTTTCGGTCGCGGCGTCGATCACGGTTGCGTCTTTGCTGCGTCCATCGAAGGCCCAGACGGTTTGCGTCGCGGGCTCGAAGACGATGCCGTCGGGATTCTGGCCGGTAGGAATGGTCGCAACCGTCGCGAGGGTCGCGCGATCGAACGCGACCACGGCGTTGCCGCCGCCGTCGGAGACCCAGCCGAGTTTGCCGGCGGTGTCGAGCGCTACACCGTGCGTGCCGTGAAGGCTGACGATGGTACCGACAATCTTTCCCGTCGTGGAGTCGAGCACATCCACGTGATCGCCACGTGTGATGTAGAGGCGATGCGCCGCGGGATCGGCGATCAGATAGTCCCACCCGCCGGCGTCAGGCAGAGTCCAGTGGTCGATCACGTGATAGGGCTGCTGCGCGGTAGCGGTGATCGCACACAGCAATCCGACAAGAAGCGCTACCGAAAAGAACGACGCGAGAATCTTTGACTGGAAATGCACGAGTGCCTCCGTTGGTTGCCAACAGGGTGATTGGGATTCGGCCAGCGCAAGCAGTATCACCCGCGAGGATGAAGAGAACCTTAAGAAGGTCGCTTTTGTCTCAATGTGAGGCCGAACCCGGAAGACCCTGACCTCGCAGATTTACTGCCGGGTGTCGAGCGGGTGCTGCGCACCCTCAAGAAACTGGTTCTGCAGCCTCAGGCTGGCTTGGTCGGCTTTGATGGCCTTGAGCGCTTCGGCGATCTGGCGGGACCATTCCCTTTGATCGAACGCGCCGAGTTCTTTCGTGGCGGCCGCACCGTCGCCTGCGTAATGGTTGGGGAAGCGCGCATACCACCAGATGCCGGTGTAGACCGAGCCGGGCAGCGGGTCGCGATTCTGGTCGGCGCCCGACTGTTGCGAGGCACGATCCTGGTGGACGAGATCAGGCCGCGCGATGAGCATGTTCGAAGTTTCGGTTTCGCCTGCGTGCATGTCGATGCGATTGCGCTTGGCCGGCCGACCCGGCACGTCGGTGTCAGGCAGACCGAAGACGTAGACGACGTAGTCGCGCGGCGAAGCAAGCTGCGATTGCGCGAAGAGAGGCAGCAAAGACTCATTGCCGCCGTGGCCGTTGACAATGACGACCTTCTTGCAGCCGTTGCGCGCCATCTCGGCGACGGTTTCCTGCAGGAGAGTGAGCTGTGTGGAGAGGCTGTAAGCGAGCGTGCCGGGCTGATGCCTGGCTTCGAAGATCTGGCCGAAGTAGTACTCGGGGAAGACGACGGCGTACTCCTGCTGGACCGCGTTGAGGACAGCGAAGCGGACATCGAGAAGGTCTGTGCCGAGCGGAAGGTGGGCACCGTGCTTTTCGACGATGCCGAAGGGCAAGACGCAGACGCCTTGCGACTGACGAATCGCGGTGGCGAAGTCAGGCGCGGTGAGTTCTTCCCACTTGGGCGAAAGATTGGTTTGTGCGCTGAGGCCAGTTGAACTAAGGACAAGAACAAGCAAAGCGAACACGAAACAAAGCGGGTATTTCGATTGCATTGAAGGACTCCGGCAGGGGGTTGAAGATCAGGCGGAGGAGAACGCCGAGACGAAGAAGCATTGGGATGACACTATCGCGATCGATTCGCCCGATCGCAGCAGCCCATCGCCATGGCCGACGATCTGGATCGACGATCGGTAGCGGCTGCTATGCGCCCAGCGGCCATGCCGCCAGAAGTGCGCAGATGATCCCGGTCGCCAGCACAATCCTCACTACGACACTCACAGTGCGCATCGCCATCGCGGTACCCCCAAAAAGGCCGGGATAAGCATAGCATCGGCTCGTTGCGCGGAAATCAACAAGCGGAAAGGCACAGTCACGTTCGTATCATTTGCTCGTTACCTCGATGCATTACTCTTATCGCTGAACCTTCATCGCGACCTACGGACCCCCGCGTGCGCATCGTTCTCTCGAATATTGGCACCTTCGGCGACATCAACCCGCTGATCGCCATCGCTCTCGAACTTCGCCGCCGCGGCCACCTGCCGGTGATGGCGCTGCCCAATGTCTACCGGGCCAAGATCGAACCGCTCGGACTGATCTTCCACGCCGTTCGCCCGGACATCGACCCGACTGACAGCAAGCTAATCGCGATGGTCTACGACAACAAAAAGGGGACGGAGACGGGCCTGCGCGATTTTCTCTTTCCCGTGCTGCGTCAGACCTACGACGACCTGCTCGATGCTGCCACCAAACCGGAACGAGCCGACCTGCTGCTGCTGGGCGAGCTGAACTACGCCGGTCCGATCGTTGCGGAAGCGACCGGCATTCCGTGGGCCAGCTATGTTCTTGCGCCGCTCTCGTTCTTCTCTGCCTTTGATCCGCCGGTGCTGCCGCCGTATCCGCGGCTGGCGCGGGCCGATAAGGTCGCCGGCATGGGCCGCGTGATGAAACGCCTTGCCCGCTTCACTACCCGCAAATGGCCCGAGCCGATCTACGATCTGCGCCGCGAGTTGGGGTTGGGTCGTGGGCGCAATCCGATCTTCGACGCCAAGCACTCGCCGAATCTGGTGCTGGCGCTGTTTTCGCGCGTCCTTGGTGTGGAACAAAAAGACTGGCCGCCGAACACACTGATCACCGGATTCTGCTTTTACGACTCCGACGCGGGCAACGCCAATCTGCCGCCAAACCTCGAGCAGTTTCTCGCGTCCGGCGAACCACCGGTGGTGTTCACGCTCGGTTCCGCCGCCGTGCTCGCGGCGGGCAACTTCTATGAGGTTTCAGCGAAGGCTGCTGACCGTCTCGGCGCGCGGGCGGTTCTTCTCATCGGATCGGACCCTCGCAATCGACCCCACCAGAATCTGCCAAGCTCCATCTGTGTGGCGGAGTACGCGCCTTACTCTGCGCTGTTCTCGCGGTCCGCGCTCATTGTTCATCAGGGAGGTGTGGGCACCACGGCGCAGTGTCTGCGTGCAGGCAAGCCGATGCTGATCATGCCCTACTCGCACGACCAGCCCGACAATGCGCGCCGTATGCGCAGGCTGAAGGTCTCAGGCACAATCCAGCGGGCGAATTACAAGCCGGCGCGCGTGGCGCGCAAGGTGCGCGCGTTGCTCGACGAGCCGGAGTTTGCGGAGCGCGCGGAGTTGGTGTCCAGGCAGATCTTTGCCGAAGACGGCACAAGAACCGCCTGCGATGCGCTCGAAGCGCTCTACGCACGAAGCGGCGCTCGCAAACGTAGTTAGGACGGGGAATAGCCTTGCCCAATGTCGAGTTGATCCGAGCCACCGCGGAAGAACGCCCCATCCTCGAAAACCTGCTCGAGTTATACATTCACGACTTCAGCGAGTTCCACACTGTCGCTCTGGGCGCGGACGGCAGATTCCGCTATCCGGATCTTGGGCTTTATTGGCTTGAGCCGGAACGTCATCCGTTTCTCGCGCGGATGGACGGAGACCTCGCGGGCTTTGCCCTGGTGAGAAAAGTTACGTCGATCGATGGCAACAAGGCTGTCTGGGATATGGCGGAGTTTTTTGTCGTACGCGGAATGCGCCGGCGAGGGATCGGAACGGAACTAGCGCAAGCGGTATGGGCGCAGTTTCCCGGCGCCTGGCAGGTGCGCGTGATGCAGTCCAATCAGCGGGCCCAACTGTTTTGGGCAAACGCCGTCGCAAAGCAGATGGGAGCGCCGATACAGCCGGTCTTAGTCGAGAAAGATGGCCAGCTGTGGAGTGTGTTCTCTTTCGAGTCGTCTGGCGGCCCACTCCACATCGCTTGATTGGGCGGGTGCGCGCGCGAGCCGCTGCCGAAGAATAGCTACAGGACGATGGTTGAACGCGTAGAACGCGTTAGGCCGCATCGACCGCGCACGGGTGCTTCCCGTCACATTATGTTCCCGCTGACTGAGCCTACAGTCTTGCCGACGAAGGCCCTGTCCCCAGGCCGCGCGGAGTACCGATGAACGCGCAGGAACCAATACTCGCGCTGCTTCGCGCTCACGTATGGGACACGCTGTTTGGCGGAGTCTTTTTCTTCGTCGGCTTTGTCGCATGCCTGCTTGCCGCAATGCGCCGCCGGGAGTCGCGCCTCTTGTTGTGGTTCGGCTTGTTTATCGGCCTGTATGGTGCGCGCATGCTGGCAGGCGTGACCGCCCTACTCGGTCTCGCGCCTGGATCGGCCTGCCCCAAAGCGAACGAAGTCGGCGTGAACTACGTTCTGCTGATTCCCTCGACGCTTTTCTGGGCGGAGCTCACCACCGGGATCGTGCGCCGCATCTGCCGCTGGATCACTTGGGTGTCTGCTGCCATTGCAGCGCTGGGACTTGCCTGGTACTTGCTGACCGGCTCGCCTTATACGTTCGCGCGCATCAGCCTTCTGCTGGCCGTTCTGCTGGTGCTGGCCCTCGGTTTCTCGCTGATAGTGCGGGCGTCGCTCGCAAGTATTTCCGCATCGAAACCGCCTCCTGTGCGTAACCCTCCCGGCGGTCGCGGTCGTCGCGCTTGTGGTGGACGTGATGTATCTGTTCGGCATTCCGCCGGCGCCGTTCATCGAGCCTGTCACCTTTGCGGCATTTATCGTGGCGATCGGTTTAGAAGCGGCGATGCACACCTTCGAGAATGAGCGGCGCTTCATGTCGATTCAGAGAGAGCTGGAAACGGCGCGCCAGATTCAGGCCTCGACTCTGCCGGAACAGGTCCCGGAGATCTCCGGCCGTTCCATCGCCGCAACCTACAAGCCCATGTCGTCGGTGGCTGACGACCCCTATCAGTTCGTGCCCCTCGACGATCACCGCATCGGGATTCTGGTGGCGGACGTGACCGGACACGGAGTTCCCGATGCGCTCATCGCCTCCATGATCAAGGTCGCCATGCAGTCCGTCATCGACTGCGCCCCCTTTCCCGAGAAAGTGCTGCGCAGGCTAAACAACATCCTGACTCCAGAGTTGAAGAGCAGATTGACCTCTGCCGGCTATCTCTGGATCTATTCGGAGCATCAACAAGGACGGTACGCAGTCGCGGGGCATCCTCCTTTGCTGCGATGGAGCGCGAAACGACAACAGCTGGAGCGCATTGAAGAGAACGGCCTACTGTTTGGCGTTGCGTGTGGGCAGGACTACCCGTGCAGTGCTTTGACTTGCATCCCGGAGATCGCTTTCTGCTTTCGACGGATGGGCTGATCGAACCCGAGAACGCCGGCGGGGAACCCTTCGGCGACCGCCAGCTTGAGAGCACTGTGGCCAGCCACGCATCCGAAGGTGCGTCCGCGCTGTCACCGGAGTTACTGAGCGCTCTGGACGCCTGACAGTCTGCATCGGCAACGCAGCAGGATGACATCACCCTCGTCATGGTCGAAGTTCTGGAGGAGCTACACCCACTCGCCCTGGCGCATCAGGGGCTCGATCGTGCCACTGGCCGTTTCGCCGTCGATGTCGAGCTTGCCTGAACCGATCATCCAATCCACGTGAATGAGGCTGTCGTTCGCGCCCTTGGCGGCGAGCTCTTCCGGTGTCATCTTGTCGCCGTCGCGCAGGCACGAGGAGTAGGCCTGACCGAGCGCGATGTGCGAGGCCGCATTCTCGTCGAAGAGCGTGTTGTAGAAGAGCATGCCACTGCTCGCGATGGGTGAGGAGTGCGGAACCAGTGCCACTTCGCCCAGGCGGCGCGCGCCATCGTCGGTGTCGATGAGCTTTTGCAAAACCTCTTCGCCGCGCGTGGCCTGGACTTCCACGATGCGGCCAGCCTCAAAGCGCACTTGAATGCCTTCGATCATCGTGCCCTGATGAGAGAGCGGCTTGGTCGCCGTGACCGTACCGTCGGCGCGATCCTTGTGCGGCGTGGTGAAGACCTCTTCCGTCGGCATGTTCGGGATGCAGTAGTTGCCGTTGCCTGCAGTTGTTCCGCCGCCGAGCCAGAGATGATCGTCGGAGAGACCGAGACGGAAATCCGTTCCGGGCCCGCGATAGCGTAGAGCCGCATAGCGCTTCTCGTTCAAATAGGCCGCACGCTTCTGCAGAGCCGCATCGTGCTTCTTCCACGCAGCGACCGGATCGGCGACGTCGATGCGCGTGGTCCGGAAGATCGCCTCCCACAGCTTGGCGATGGCTGCATCGGGCGCATCGTTGGGAAACATCGCTTTGGCCCACGCCGGGGTAGCGCTGGAAACGATGGTCCAGTTGATGGCGTGCCGCGTGATGAGCTCAAGCGCCGGCCGGTAGGCAGCCGACGTCGCGCGATTGGCGCGGCCGACTTTGTCGGGATCTTCATTGGAGAGCAGAGACGGGTTCGCTCCGGCGATAGCCAACCGCGCGGCGCCGCTCTTGAACGCTGCACCCATGCCGTCGTAGAGCCACGCAGCCGCCTTATCGAAGCTGACATCGAGCGCAAAGCGATAGCGCGCCAGCGTCGCTTCGTCGTCAACGTACAGTGTCGTGACGAGCGACGCTCCAGAGCGATAGGCGTGTTCAGTGATGCGGCGAGCCAGCGCGATCGAATCCAAAGAGGCCGTCATGACGAGTTCCTGGCCAGCCTTGAGACCGAGGCCGACCTGCACCGCCACCTCGGCGAGCTTGTCGAGATTCTGTTCGTGCGTCCGTTCGATCGCAGGCACCGCCGTTGTTGTCATTGCGCTGGATACTCCCTTGCCGCATATTCTTTGGTCTGGCCGGTGCGCGAGTTCCACACACTGAAGCTGCCGTCCGCGCAGGCCACTACTTTGAAGTATGCCCCATCGCTGCCGCCTTTCAAATTCGCGATCAACGGTGCAGCGCTGTTGTGCGCGGCATCGGATCCCTCGGCGGTGTGCAGCATGTAGAGATCCTCGAGGCCGGGACTCTCGTGCACAGCCTGCCACGCCTCGGGACTACCGGCCTTGTGCGCGCCGTTGTCCATGATGGCCGCACGTGGATGAATCGCATCGACGAAGGCCTTGGAGTTGGACAGGTTGAAGCCGTGATGATTGACGAGATAGAGATCGACGTGGCCGATCAGATTGACCGGGCAGACCAGCGGAATCTCTTTGGCTTTGGTCAGGTCGCCGAGATCGAGGAAGCGGAACTTGCCGAATCGGATCAGCACGCCTGCTGACCGCGGATTCTCGGTCGTATCAAGATCCCAGTGGGGCTCAGTGGCGCAGTAGGGGTTCGGCTCTGGCTTCACATTGGGGACACTGGCGATGTGCTCGCCGTCGGCGGTGATCACGATGGCGCTGAGGCCGGGAATGTCGATCGTGTTGCCGGGATGGACGATGCGGCGCGGCGTATTGCCGATGGCCTTGAGGTATTCCGCATAATTGTGCCGTGTGTCGTCGGCGTCTTCGCGATTCTCCCCGTGATCGAGGAACTCGCCTACTTTGACACGCTGGACAAGATTCGGTACGCCGCCCACATGATCGTCGTGGTGGTGGGTAATCAGCACATGATCGATCTGCGTGAGGCCCGCGTCGTGCATCGCGGCGACGATCCGGTCGGCGTCGCGGCCATTGTTGCCGGGCCAACCGGTATCGACGAGCAGCGAAGCCTTGGTCGGCGAAACGAGCAACGTCGCCTGTCCGCCTTCTACGTCGATGGTGTAGATGGTGAGGTGCCCGGAGGCGGCTTGGGCTAGCGCGGCGGGTGCCGTCGTGCCGGCAACTAGGGCTATCGCGCACAGAGCGGGAAGCAAGAGATTTTTCATAACCGCCAAAGTGTACCGCGCACAGCGCATGAGGCGAAACCTCGAGCGACTCCAGCCGAACCGCCCAACTGCTAAAATAGGGGCATAGCCGCGTTGCGCGGCCATTCATCGTATCTTCATCCCCCAACCGCCGGCCCTAGCTGCCGCATCCATAGAAGAAAAGGAACTCCGTCCCAGTGAGCCAGACGATACGCAATATCGCCATCATCGCCCATGTCGATCACGGCAAGACCACGCTGGTTGACGCCATGCTGCGCCAGGCCGGCACCTTCCGCGCCAACGAGCAGGTAGCCGAACGGGTGATGGACTCGAACGAACTGGAACGCGAGCGCGGCATCACGATTCTCGCCAAGAACACAGCCATCGTTTTTGAGGGCGGCAAGATCAACATTGTCGACACGCCGGGTCACGCCGACTTCGGCGGTGAGGTGGAGCGCGCGTTGAAGATGGTCGACGGCGTGATGCTACTGGTGGATGCGGCCGAGGGCCCGCTGCCGCAGACGCGCTATGTACTGGCTAAGGCGCTCGAGGCCAAGCTGCCTCCGATCGTCGTCATCAACAAGATCGACCGGCCCGACGCGCGTCCGCAGGAAGTGCTCAACGAGATTTACGACCTGTTCATCGACCTCGACGCCGAGGAGTCGCAGCTTGAGTTCCCTGTGCTCTACGCGGTAGCCAAGGCCGGCACGGCAACGACCGATCTCACCAAGCCGGGCACCGATCTGCAGCCATTGTTTGAGTCGATTGTGTCGACGATTCCCGCAGCCAGGGGCGATCACGAGGGTGCGCTGCAGATCTTGGTCACCAACCTCGACTACTCCGACTACTTCGGCCGCATCGCCATCTGCCGCGTCTTCCAGGGCACGCTTCATGCGGGCGACGAGGTCTACATCTCCAAGCGCGATGGCACACTGCAAAAAACCAAGATCACCAAGCTGTTTACGTTCGCCGGCCTGAAGCGCACAGAGACCACCGAAACCGAGATGGGGGACATCGTCGCCGTTGCGGGCGTCGAAGGCATCACCATCGGCGAGACCATCACGGGCATCGAGAATCCCGCGCCGTTGCCGCTGATCGTCATCGACGAACCGACCATTGCCATTCAGTTCAGCGTGAACAACGGGCCGTTTGCCGGACGCGAAGGTCAGTACGTGACGAGCCGCAATCTGCGCGAACGCCTGGAAAAGGAGCTGCTGACCAACGTTTCAATTCGTGTTGAAGAGGCCGGTTCGCCCGACACCTTCAAGGTGCTCGGCCGGGGAGAGCTACAGCTCGCGATTCTGATCGAGATGATGCGCCGCGAAGGCTATGAGCTGATGGCCGGGCGTCCTGAGATCGTCACCAAGATCGTCGACGGCGTGAGGATGGAGCCCGTCGAGCACCTCACCATCGATGTGCCCGAGGAACACACCGGCGTGGTGATCGAGAAGCTGGGGCCGCGCAAGGGCGAGATGACGAAGATGCACAACCACGGGTCGGGCCGCGTGCGCATGGAGTTTCGTGTGCCCAGCCGCGGCATCATCGGCCTGCGCTCGGAGATGCTGACGGAGACGCGCGGCACCATCGTGATGAATGCACTCTTTGACGGCTACATCCCTTACCAGGGCGAAATCCCGCAGCGGCCCACGGGTGCGCTCATCTCCGATCGGCAGGGACAAACCACGACGTATTCGCTCAACGGCTTGCAGGAGCGCGGCATTCTCTTTGTCGGCGCTGGTGTGGACGTCTACGAAGGCATGGTTGTCGGCGAGCACTCGCGCGACAACGATCTCGATGTGAACGTGGTGCGCGAAAAGAAGATGACCAACATGCGCGCGTC
>CAZPEZ010000123.1:0-11432 GCA_964585715.1 uncultured Occallatibacter sp. | reverse complement strand
GTCAATGCGATTTCACTCACGTCGGCATTGATCAGGCGGGCTACAGACGATCGCACCTTCTCCAACTCTGCAGGCAGAGATTCGTTCGGTATCACTCCACGAACAAATGGCACGTTGCGCCGATTCACGTAGGTGAGCTTGCTGAAGTACTCCTCCGCAACGGGCCTCGCCATCACGTTCCAGTACGCGTTTTCGAGATTGGTGATGCTGCGGTCCACGTCATACCACTGGATGAAACTAGATTCGTCGGCAGTATCGGTACCAAGAATAGAGCACAGATCGTGCCGTTGAATCGATCCGTTCGCCAGCATTGATGAACCTGCAGCCTTGAGAAACTCCCGCCTGCTTTTCAAGTCTCAGATCTCCTCGCGTTACGTTGACGATCACGAGATTTCTTCGCTCACGTGCTGCCGAATTCTCTCAAGAATACTCGGCGAGATGTTATCCGGAAGAATCGTTGGCGATATGCTGTGATGTGCGGCTCGCCCGCGAAGCGTCCGACCAATTCCGAAAAGAAGCAGGCCGAATGCGGACAATGCGACGGTGATTGGAACACCGAAGGCAATCTGACCTGCTTCTCCATCAGGCACAACGAGGATGGTTTCCCCATACTTGGCTTTGTAGTACCTGATGATGTCCTGTTCGGTCTTGCCAGCGAGCACCATATCATTCACTTCCTCGCGCATTTGCCCGGCTTCTGCACTCATGTGAACACGGATGGTCTGCGAGTAGCAGCAGGGAGCGATCAGTTTGTCTTCCAATTTCCGAATTGTCCTGGCCTGGTCCGGCGTCGGGATGAGTGCACTGGCGATGAGGAGATTTGCAATGATGTGCGCCATGACGTTGTTCCTTTCAAAAGTGCGACTTTTCTCGCGCCAGATGGTCTACTTGCGATGCAAATAGGCAATGATGTCGTCGATTTGATCGTTGTTTAAGCGCCCATTGAAGGCAGGCATCGTGCGCTTGCCGTAGACAATGACTTGGCGCACAGATTCATCGCTCGCCTGCGTGGTCCCATCGGGCAGGTAGTGATGCGAAAAGAGTCTGTGCAGCTTGGGAGGTTCTTTGATCAAGCCCAGTTGGTTCTCTTCGTGGCAGTCGTAGCAATGGAAGGTGTAAAGGGATTCGCCTCGTTTCTCGGATGCACTGAGTGTCTTGGAGCATCCGGATACAACCGACAGAGATGCGATGAAGAGCAGGGATGCTGCGATCACGAGTCGAACTTGGCGAACATGCGGAGTAGACATCGCCAAATTGCTACCTTGCCGCCTTCAACGCGAGGGCCTTGACTGCGTTGGCAACATCTTCCGGCTTCCAATCGCTTCCAGCCCAGGTTTGCGCGACTTTGCTGTCAGGGTTGATTAATGTCGTTGCCATGGTATGCGTGATCTGGTTGTTCTCTTCGCTGTATTGGAGACCGAACGCTTCGGCAAGCTTCTTAAGATCGCCAGGGGTCGTATCGGCAAATTCCCAATGTGAGAAGGCGCCAGCGTTGTCGTCAAGATAGGCAAGCCCATATTGGCGCAAAACGGGCGGCTTATCGTAGGCGGGGTCCAGGCTGATGCTGATGAGATGGCTTGCATTGAATGCCTTTGGGTCGCGCGCGAGGACGTTGTTGACTTTTGCAAAATGGCTGGTGATTAGGGGGCAGGCGGTAGGCATCGGACACCGCGTATAGATAAAGGTAATCAGCAATGCTTTGCCGCGATAATCCTTGAGGCGGATCATCCTGCCGTCCTGATTCATTAGTGGGAGATCTGGTACTGTTTCGCCCACCATCAATTGATGCGGTGGGAGCATTGCAGGCAGCAGTCCGCGTCTTGCTTCACTGGTGATCGTTACCGAGTCAAGCAAATAATCATCGCTGTCTGAGTGCACGAGGATATCGGCAGAAATTTCATCGCCCGGTTTCAGTTTCTGGATCTCCGTCGGGTCTTTCAGCTTGTAGGCCATGGTCATTGCAGGCATGAAACCCGGAATATTCCCATGCTGCACCGTGATTTCACCGGTGGCTGCGCTCGTGGCCAGGACCAGACCGTGAAGGTGATAGCGATCGACGGGTGTGCTCGTTGGGTGAAGTGCAACGCCGGGCGGATTGTCGGCGGATCTGTGACATCCAATTCCGAAAACAAAAACTACGCTAGACAAGATTGCAGCGCCGACAACGTGATGACGGGAAAGCAAGGTGAGACTCCTCAGGAGTTGAGCGCGGGTGGTAGTGCGAGAGGATTGCGTGCGGTTCACCGGCCGTGCAAAGTGCGAAGTCGCTGGATTGTCATCGGGTGGCGAACTTCTCAGGTGACGCATCGAATATTTGCTTATGTTCGCGCACGCAGAAATAGTAGGTCTTCCCCTTGTACGTCGAGGATAGAGATCGATCGATTTCCATGCCGCAGACGACGCAGAGAGGATGATTCGCCGTCTGCTTGATGGGTTCGGCATACTCGGCGTTGGAAGACGGGTTCAGCCAGCCCTGGCCCTGATATTCAAGCAGAGAGGCAGTCTGGCTTGCTACATCCCGGCCGAAGTAGCGCTCGACCACGCGCAGAGCGAGATCCATTCCAGATGTGAGGCCGCCGGCAGTAGCCAGATTGCCCACTTCAACAAAGCGGGCTCCACGCTCAACATGAATGTCTGGATACTGCATTGCAAGGTCGACGTAAGCGCCGTGATGTGTGGTGGCAGGCTTGCCATTCAGCAAGCCGGTGCTCGCAAGCACAAAGGCTCCGGTGCAGACGGACATCGTGACATCGGTGCTCCTGGTCGCATTGCGAATCCAGGCTTTGCTGGCCTCGCTGGCAGGGCTTTGTGCGGGGATAACGATAACCTTAGGTGCGGGGGCATTGGCAATCGTATAGTTAGGCGTGATCTTCAACCCACCGCCCGCAGTGATGGGAGCGGCAGACTCCGCCACCGTGTAGAGACTGAAGAGATCATACTTTCGGCCGGGAATACTGACTCTTTCGAAAACTTCCCATGGGCCGCAAAAATCGATGACCACGGCACCTTCGGAGACCAGGAAGGCGACCGGAATGGGCGCGTTGGCCGGAGGGGTGAGCGGATTGGGTGGCGCGCTTTCTTTGGCTGTATCGAACGTTGGAGCCGCTGCGCCAGGTAAAGCCAACGAGCCGGCGGCAGTCAAGCCGAGGGCTGCGGAACGCCTAAGGAGCTCTCTTCGATTCATTGAAATGACCTCTGCACTTCGGATTGGTACACGTCAGACAGCAAGTGGACCTTAAGCGTCGCACAGACGGAGAGTGGCAGCTGATCCAACTGTTGTCTTTACGTGCTCTGTGCTTTCCTGGTAGCGGCATATTGCCCACTCACAAGGTCCCAGTTGACGATGTGGAAGAACGCCGCTACATAGTCGGGGCGGCGGTTCTGATACTTGAGGTAGTAGGCATGTTCCCAAACGTCGATGCCAAGGATCGGTGTGTGCCCAAGAGTGAGCGGGCTGTCCTGATTGGGTGTGGTTTCGATGGCGAGCTTCCCGCCCGAGAGAACCAGCCAGGCCCAACCGCTGCCGAAGACACTGGCTGCAGCCTTGGAGAACTTCTCCTGGAATGCCGAGTAGCTGCCGAAGGTGGCATCGATGTCCCTGGCGAGTTCGGCTTTGGGCGCATCGCCGCCGGACTTCGAGAGGGTGTTCCACCAGAAGGAGTGATTGGCATGGCCTCCGCCCTGGTTGCGGACCGCAGTGCGAACGTCGTCGGGAACAGCGTTCAGATTGGAGACGAGTTCTTCGGTGGACTTGGAGGCGAGGTCCGGATGGTTGGCGACGGCGGCGTTGAGGTTGTTGACGTAGGCCTGATGGTGCTTGTCGTGATGCAGGTGCATGGTGGCGACGTCGATGTAAGGCTCGAGCGCATCGTACGCATACGGGAGAGGCGGCAATTTGTAGGGCCCGGCGACGGGCGCGGCTGCGGGTGTGGAAGATTGGGAGAATCCGGCCTGGTTGAGGATCGCGGTTGATAAAGATACTCCGGCCGTATATCCGATTCCATGCAGAAACGATCGGCGATTCATTCGGGACCTCGCATTGCGTCGGGATAATTTGGCGCCCGGAAAATTGAACGGGGAGTCGAATTCCACCAAGCACAATCGCGCTTGGGACCAGCGAACCGGGAGCGCCAAGTTCCCGATAGACGCAACTATATTTGCCAAAGCGTGAGTCGCCGGTGCGGCAAATTGTCGCAAGCAGAATCCGCTGAAGAGGTGAACATTTGGTCTTTGCGGCTCGCAGGAAGAGAGCTTGCTCCAGTGACTTGGAACCTATGAGGCGGTCTACCGCGCCGGTGGATACTTGGAGATCTTCCTTTGGAGAGAACGGCGGTGAATACCGAGCGCACGTGCTGCCTGAGAAATGTTTCCTCCACAATCGGCAATCACCCGCTGTATGTGTTCCCATTCCACCCGGGCAAGGCTCGGAACACTCGATGGCGGGCTTGCATCGGTGCCGGCCACAGGTGAGGCATTGAAAGCTGCAATGATCTGATCGGCATCAACCGGCTTGCTCAGGTAATGGTCAGCACCACCGCGAACTGCCTCGAGAGCCGTGGCGATACTACCCCAGCCCGTGAGCATAAGAATGAACATTGTTGGGTCCAGCGCGCGCAATTGGCGCACGACGTCCAGGCCATTTTCGGTGCCTAAGCGCAGATCTACGATTGCAAGATCCGGTGCGTGCTCCTGAGCCACATTCAGTGCCTGGGTATTATTGGCCGCAAGTAATACCTCCCATCCGCGCGATTCCAGAGCGCGGCCCAGCCGACTGCGAAATAGTTCGTCGTCGTCGGCAACCAGTGCCGATAGTGCTTCAGGCTCCGGTTTTTGATGCAAATGGCAGCTCCAGGATGGCAGTGGTTCCTTGGTCCACGGCAGAATCGAAAATCAGCGCGCCGCCCATATCCTCAGCGAACACTCTCACAAGAAACGTTCCCAGACCCATTCCTCGTTCCGGCCGTTTTGTCGAGTAGAACGGCTCAGCGATGCGATCGAGCACCTCAGGGGACATTCCAGTCCCGGAGTCCTTCACGATAAAGCGAAGAACTCCCGGTTCTGCTTCCCCGGCAACGTGGACAGTTTGTCCTGTTGAACTAGCCTCAAAGGCATTCTTGACCAGCGCTGAGAGCACCTGACGTGTTGTCTCGATGGGAAGTGATGCGGACAACTCAGGAGGGGCATCGACCTGGATGGCATTCCGCTGCGCTTCCGGGAAGCTTTCGCGAAGCTTCTGAAGAAGGGCATCGATTGTAATGAGAGTGGGGGTTTCACCAGTCAACTCGGCCCCCTGCGAACTCATCTCACGCAAGATGTGACTGCACCGCTCCACCTCAGATCGAATCAGCTTTGCTTCTGCGCTGACATGCTCATTGGCCTCGACATCCCGCGCATGTCGTTCCAGTTCCTTCGCGACGATTGCTATCGTTCCAAGAGGTGTTCCCATCTCATGCGCCGCTTTGGCAGCTAATGCCGCAAGCGAAGAGACTCTCTCCTGCCTTGCGACAAGGCTCTGCAAGCGAAGAAGCTCATGCTCATGGATGCGCAGAGTCTGCGAAACTTTTCCTACCAGGAGCGAGATCACGATGGCGGCTGCGACAAAAGCAATCCACATGCCGATGAGGTGAGCTGAGAAATTGCCGGATGCATGATGACCTTCAAACATTGAGAGGGGAGCGTGCCAAAAGAACAGAAAGCCGAATCCCAGGATCGAGAGAAGGCCGAGCGACCAAGTCCAGACCCTGCTCAGTACGACAGCGGAAAGTGTAATCTGCACGAGAAATAGAAGGCTGAAGGGGTTTGCAGGCCCTCCGGTGAAGGCAAGCAAAGCTGTTAGCACTAGCACGTCGAGGACGAGCATGCTCCCGAGCGCCCGTCTGGCTCCAATCAGGTTCGAGACAAGGCCGAGGCAAAGATTCGACCCCAACGCGATGACGAGCGGGATGCCGATCCAGACAAGACGCAGTTCGCCACGAGCAAATATAGCCGCAATAAAAATCAGAACGCACTCACTGGCGAGAATGCCGTAGCGGAGCTTCTGCAGCCACGGCAAGACCAGCGCTGGAGCAAGCTCACTAGTCGGGCGCAGATCCTGCTCCGCGAACTGTTGTCGATCTGTTACAGAAACTCTCATACCTCATCGAATTCGTGTCGATTTGCGTGGCGGCTTCTCGCCGACGCGAGCAACTCCATTCTAGAGAATGAGACATCCTCGACGTGCGACAAAATGTCGCAACCGGAAGGCGCGGCTGCCGCGATAAAAAACTGATAGCGGCGAAGACAGGCACGTTGTGCTGGATTTGTCCGGACATATCCCTGAGGTTTTGGCGCCGAATTCCCGCCATCATCTTCCGTTGCACAGTGCTCGCTCCACAAAGAGGTCGTTCCATGCACGCCAGGCACGTTCGCGCCTTCATCTTCCTTTCGATATTGCTCCAATTACAATTCGTTCCCTTAGCCGGAGCGCAGCAGAGCTTCATGCAGATCACCGGCCTCATTGAGGATCCGACGGGCAGTGTCGTCGTCTCCGCCTTCGTAACAATTGAGGACACCCCCGGTCATATTGTCGGTTCTGCGCACTCCGATTCAACAGGGCGATTCACCCTCCCCCATCTGTCGCCCGGGAAATATCAGCTCAACGCGGTGGCCGAAGGTTTTGCTCCTCTCCGCAAATCGCTTTCGCTCGGCGATTCGCCCCTGGACCTCACTCTTCAATTGGCGGTCGCTGGCAAGCTCGAATCCGTCACCGTAACCGCTCCCGCAGCCTACACGGCAACCGACGCCGTCGCTGCCGCCAAAGTCGACATTCCTCTGATGGAGACCCCCATTGGCGTTGCTGTTGTACCTTCGCAGGTTCTGGCTGATCAGCAAACCGTCAATTTGGTCGACGCGATCACCAATGTCTCCGGCGTCGCCCCCAGCAACGATGGGTACGGTACATCGGACAGCTTCTCGATCCGTGGTTTTGATGCCGCCTCGCTGCTTTATCAGGATGGCATGCGCCTCAATGAATACTCCGACTCCGGCTTTCCGCAAGATATCGCGAATGTCGAGTCCATTGAAATCGTCAAAGGCCCGGCCTCGGTCCTCTATGGCCAGGGTGAACCAGGCGGCCTCGTCAACGTCGTAACGAAGAAGCCCCACCCAGGGCGCTTTGGAACTGTGGAGCAGCAGTTCGGTAGTCACCAGTTCTACAGAACAACTGTCGACTTGAATCAGCCGGTCGTCGAAACGAAGCTTCTCACTCGCGTTGCCTTCGATGGTACGGACGCCGGTTCTTTCCGCGACTTCGTTCACACCAGCGAATTCAATCTCTATCCATCCGTGACCTGGCAACCTCGTAGCTTTGCCAGCCTCACCCTTCGTTTCGAATATCAGAAAGGCAGCGACTACCTCGATAACGGAATCCCGTTTGTGTCATCTTCGGTCAGCGATGGTGAGATCGTTGCGATTGGCTCCCCGGCCAAAGTCCCATACTCATCGAATTTCATTGACACTGGCTCGAATAAAACCACGACAACTCAGTTTGCCGCCCGACCCGAACTTACCCTCCAGCTGGCTGAAAGCTGGCCGCTCCGACTCGAATATAAGTACTTCTACGTCAACGCTCCGACACCACTCGATGAGATCTATACAGGTGATGCCGACTCAAGCGGCAGTCTGTCCCGCTTCGGCTTCACCGAAGATTATTTCCACCATCGCACCAGCCAAGTTCTGGCCGACCTTCCGGGCAAATTCACCCTTGGCGCGATCAAGAACACCTTCCTCATCGGATTCGATTTTTCGAAGGATTTTGGCGCCTACGACTACAACACAGTTTTCCCTGCGCTCATCAATATCTACGCTCCGGACTACAACCAGCCGATTCCGCCCGCCGATCCCTCCGGCCTCGGCTTCAACACTTTGGGCTATATCGCCTATGGAGGTTACATTCAGGACCTCGCGGAGTTTCCCGGTCATGTCTTCGTTCTTGGCGGCGTCCGCCGCAACTGGGCCGAATCGTTCGAAGACTACGCGGGCAGCTATGTCGGCACCAGCGATGTGCACGAACACCCGACCAATCCCCGCGCAGGCCTGCTTTGGCGACCAAGTGACAACGTATCCTTGTACAGTTCTTACAGCTCGAATTACGGTGATTCCGCTCTCGGCGTGAACGCGCCTGGCCAGAAGTTCCTTCCGCCTCAGTCCGCAGACCAGACTGAGTTCGGTATTAAGTCCGAGTGGCTCGACCGTCGACTTACGGCGACAGCAGCCGTTTATCGCATCCTCAAGCACAACGTTCCCGCTCCGGACCCTTCCAACCCTGCGCTCACGACCGCCATCGGTACAGCGCGAACCCAGGGGGTCGAATTCGATCTCGCCGGCCAGATTACGTCAACCCTCCGCGTCATCGGTAGCTATTCGAATTTCCAGGCAATCACAGCCTCTGACACCAATTCCACTGCTACGTCCGGCATCCCCTCGCAAAAGGGTCTTCCGTTCGGTTCTACGCCACACTTCACTGAGAGCATTTGGGGGACGTGGGAACCACAAACCGGCTCGCTCCGCGGATTCCGTCTCGGCGCTGGCCTCAGCGGGCATTCCGGCGAGCAAGCCTACCAGACCGCTTACGACGTGAATTACAACCCGCTTGGATTTGAGTCCGACCGTATCTCTTCTACTGCGGTCACCAGCCTCATGTCCGGCTACGAGCGCGCTTGGGGCAAAGCCCGGCTCTCAGCTCAGATCAACATTGAAAACCTCTTCAACCGTCGCTACTTCGCGAACGTGAATCCCGCCCAAGGCATGCCTGGCGCGCCCCTCAGCGTCCTACCTGCAATTCAAGTGCGGTTTTAGAGCGCCCGAGAAGAGCTCATCATGAAGAAGAAGACCACACTGCGCGACTTGATCAACCTCATCCATCGATCGGCAGGTCTCGCGATCGCGCTCTTCCTCTGTATCGTCGGCATCACTGGAACCATCCTTGCGTTCGGTACGCAGATCGATCACTTCCTCAATCCCGACTTGCACGCAGCGCGACAGCCGGGAAAATCGCCGCTCCCGCTCGCGGTCTTCGCACAGAATGCTGAGGGTGCATATCCACACCTCCGAGCAGCCTACTATTCGATCGACGGTGACCAGGTAAACATGATGATGAGAGGTCGATTGAATCCGGCCACTGGCCAGCCGTATCCTGTCGATGTCGCGCACCTGGTTCTCGATCCATGGACTGGTAAAATTCTTGGCTCCAGTCCCATGGAAGGCGGCTGGCGCGATCTGGCTCCATTTCGGCGGCGCGTTCTCCCCTTCGTCTACAGCCTTCACACGTCCCTGGCTACTGGCACCGGTTCTGGCTGGACATTCGTAGGAGTGATCGCTCTCATTTGGACCATCGATTCACTTCTCGCGATCTGGCTTACCCTCCCCCGCGGCTCTGGCCCGTTCTGGATTCGGTTCCGGCAGTCGTGGCTCGTCAAATGGCGCGCAAATTCCGCGCGAATTCACTTTGATCTTCATCGTGCGGACGGACTTTGGCTTTGGCCGCTCCTGTTAATCTTCGGCTGGTCCAGTGTGATGCTCGGCCTTCGCCAGGTCTATGAGCCAGTGACGCATGCGCTCTTCGACTACCGCGGCATCGATGATGGAATTACGGGAGAGATGCTCCCGAAGCCCCTCGAAATTCCCAAACTCGACTGGCGAGCGGCTGAGACTGCGGGCGAACAATTGATGGCCGAGCAGGCGCATCTGCATCACTTCACGGTTGAGCGCCCTTACGGCATGGCCTACATTCCCGAGTACGGCGCATATACCTATGCGGTGCGGTCCGATATTGACTGGCGCGGTCACGGCTGGGACACAACCATCCTACTCGACGGCAATACCGGCCAGCTTCGCGAACTAGACCTTCCTCGAGGTCAACATTTCGGCAACACGATCTCGACGGTGCTTTGGGGAATCCACTACGGCGATCTTCGCGACTGGCTGCCCTTCCGGATTGCTATCGGCCTCTTCGGCCTTCTTCTCGCTATGCTTTCTTACACCGGAGTCGCAATCTGGTGGCGAAAGCGAAAAGTCTGCCAAGCGATCTCAGCAGAACAGTGACGGTAAAGAGGTAAAACGCAATGCGGAAGTTAGTCCTTCGCCATTGGTTTCTACTCGTCTCGCTCTTGGCGTGGGCTTCGGCGCGGACAGCGGCCACGGCTCAAGAACCTGACGGCCAGATTTTGAGTGCGAAGGCCCGGTCGCCTTTGCCGATTTACGAGTCTCTTGACGATTTCGGTCGCGATTATTTTCCGCGGGCTGCCTACGAAGAAGCACGAACGCAAACGCAGTTCGACATTCTCGAAATCACCTATGCCAGCGATGGGCTGCACGTGCCAGGCCTTCTGATCAAGCCCAAAGTCACAGGCACGCGGAAATGGCCGGCGGTCATCTTCAACCGCGGAGGCAACGGCGAACTTGGCAGCATTCGAGACAATGGCCAGCCTTGTGTGGGTATGAATACCTCGTGCCTTGACGTTGCCGATCTCTACCTGATCGCCAAGGCCGGCTTTGTTGTCATCGCCTCTGACTACCGCTACCAGGGGCCGACGGTGAAACGGGACGAATGGGGCGGTGTCGAAGTCGACGATGTTCTCAATCTTGTACCAGCATTGAAGTCGCTCGACTTCGTAGACCCTAGCGGCTCTACATGCTTGGCCTGTCGCGTGGCGGCACCATGACCTACCTTGCGATCAAGCGAGGAATTCCAATCAAGGCCGCTGCCGTCATCGGCGGAGTTACGGATGTGAAAGCGTGGGTCGATTCGAGGCCGGAGATGAATCTGGTTAGCGGGAATCCATTCATCGACGGCTTTCGTGATATTTGGACTGGCTTTGAGCACCGTGCCAACGAAGAGTACCGAGCGCGATCCGCCGTCGATTGGGCCGACCAGATCAACGTGCCTATTCTCATCCTCCATAGCCGGACCGACACAATGGTCCCGGTAACTCAGGCGCTCCGAATGGCGGAAGCGCTCCAGGAAAAGGGCAAGGTATACGCGCTTCACATTTACGAGCGTGATGGGCATCCACTGCCGAGGAACCGTGACGACCGCAATCGCATGATCATCGATTGGTTTAACGGGGCTTGTCGAAGCCCCCAGTAACGAAAAACTCGTTTTGCCGCGAAAAGAGCAGCTCTTACTCCCGCGCCTGAATCCTGCTGCCTCCGCTGCCGAGTGGTGCGCTCACAGATGACTCGGATGAGGTCGTGGGTCCAAATTCTGTTGGCGAGCCGATATCGTGGAGATGGTTTGGTGCTCATACAAAGCTCCCAGCCCGCCTATGCCCTTTAAATCCCCTCAAAGGCTCCCTCGGTACGCGCGATGATCGCCGAGGCGATGCAATTCCCTACAACATTCATAAGCGTTCGCCCCATGTCCATGAGCGCGTCGATTCCAAGAATGAGGAGAA
>CAZPEZ010000122.1:0-11452 GCA_964585715.1 uncultured Occallatibacter sp. | reverse complement strand
TCCCTAGTCCCTAGTCCCTTTGACAACTGATAATTGACAACCGATAACTGGTACCAGCCATGGCCGAAACCCTTCACCTCTTTCTCGATCGCCTGTCTACTCCCATCGGCCAGATGATGCTCGTTGCCGACAACGCCGGCCGCCTCCGCCTCGCCTTCTTCGCCGAGAACGAAGACCCCGTCCATCGCCACCTCGCCTATCAATATGGAACGGGCAAGTTCCACCTGGAGCCCGCACCCGATCCTCACGGCCTCACCGAAACCATCGCCCGCTACTTCGCCGGCGAGCTCCACGCCATCGACGAGCTCCCCGTCGAAACCCCCGGCACTCCGTTTCAGCGAAAAGTCTGGAAGGCACTCCGCACCATCCCCTGCGGCACGACCACTTCCTACGGCAAGCTCGCCGAGCAGATCGGCCATCCCTCCGCCGTCCGCGCCGTCGGCACTGCCAATGGAGCCAATCCCATCGCCGTCATCCTCCCCTGCCACCGCGTCATCGGAGCCGACGGCTCCCTCACCGGCTACGGCGGCGGCATCGAACGCAAACGCTGGCTCCTCAACCACGAAAAAACTCCCACCCTCTTCTGACCCGCCGAGAACACCTGTTTTGCCCTCAGCTCTCCAGCCCCCAGTCCCTCAGTCCCTGTTTCCCTGTTCACCACTGACCACTGTCCACTGCTCACTGTTCACTGTCTGTTTGAAACCTTTTCGTCCTCCGCCTCGCAAGGACTAGTGATGGCCGCTCGCATGAACCGCCGCAGCATCCTCATCGCCGTCTCCGTCGTCGCGACTCTGATCGCCGTCTGGCTCGTCATCGTTTGGATTCAGAGCCGTGCTGCCCGCTTGTACTCCGGCACCGTCGAAACCCGCGAAATCCAGATCGGCTCCAAGATCGGAGGTCGTGTCCTCGCCGTCCCCGTCGAAGAAGGTCAGCGCGTCCCCGCCGGCTCTCTCCTCGTCCGCTTCGAGTGCGATGAACTCAACGCCCAGCGCGCGCAAGCCGCCGCTGCCGTCAACGAAGCCCAGGCCGATCTCGACCGCATGACCCGCGGCAATCGCCCCGAAGAGATTCAGCAGGCCGAAGCCACAGCACACGCCGAAGCCGCCGCTTTCGAAGAAGCCAAAAACGGCCCGCGTATCGAAGAGCTTCACCAGGCTCAAGCCGACTACGCCGCCGCGCAAGCCGACTCCGTCGACGCCGAGGCCTACTTCCACCGCATGGAGAAGCTCATCGCCGGCGACATCGTCTCCCGCCAGCAGTTCGACGACGCCCGTGACAAGCGCGATGCAGCGCGCGAGCGCACCGAATCCGCCCGCCAGCATCTCGCCCTCCTTCAGGCTGGCACGCGCCCTGAAGATCTCCGCGCCGCCGAAGCCCGCTTCCATCAGGCCGAAGCCGCCGCTGTCCTCTCCCGCAAAGGCTTCCGCCGCGAAGATATCGACGCCGCGCGCGGCCGGCTCGCCCAGGCCCAGGGCCGCGTCGCCGAACTCGACGCTCGCCTCCTCGAAGCCGAACTCACTGCCCCCTCCGACGCCATCATCGAAATCGTCAGCGTCCGCCCCGGTGATCTCGTCCCCGCAAACCAGATCGTCGTCACCATGCAGGAAGCTTCACAGCTCTGGGTCAAAGTCTGGGTTCCCGAAACGCGCCTCTCCCGCATTCGTCTCGGTCAGCACGCCGACGTCCGCATCGAGGGCTTCTCGCAGCACTTCTCCGGTTCCGTCCAGCAGATCGCATCCCAGGGAGAATTTCTCCCCCGCAACGTCCAGACCACCGACGACCGCGAGCACCTCGTCTTTGGCGTCAAAGTCCACGTTGACAACCCCGACGGCATCCTCAAATCGGGCATGACCGCCGCCGTGCACTTCGAATAACGATCCATTTCGAATGAGGCTGCCTCTCGAATGAACACTGTCATTGAAGCCGGCCAACTCACCATCCGCTTCGGCTCCTTCACCGCCGTCGACAAAGTGAGCTTTCAGATCGCGCGCGGCGAAGTCTTCGGCTTCCTCGGCCCCAACGGCTCCGGCAAAACCACCATCATCAAGGCCCTCTGCGGCCTGCTCACGCCCACCAGCGGCTCCGGCATCATCCTCGGCATGGACATTCGCAAACACGCCACCGAAATCCGTCGCCACGTCGGCTACATGTCCCAGAAGTTCGGCTTGTATGAAGACCTCACCGTCGGCGAAAACATCGCCTTCTACGCCGGCGTCTACGGCATTCACGGCACACAAGCCGAGCAGCGCAAGCAGGAAGTCCTCGAACTCACCGGCATTGAGCAATATCTAAGCCGCCGTGCCGGTCAGCTCTCCGGTGGATGGAAACAGCGCCTCGCCCTCGCCTGCGCCATCATCCACTCGCCCGAAGTCGTCTTCCTCGACGAGCCTACGGCCGGCATCGATCCTGTCGCACGTCGCGCGCTCTGGGACCTCATCTTTCGCCTCTCCGGCCAGGGCGTCACCTTCTTCGTCACCACCCATTACATGGACGAAGCAGAACGCTGCGGCCGCGTCGGTTATATCTATCTCTCCAAACTTGTCGCTCTCGGCACCGTCGCCGAACTGCAGCGTATGCCCGACGCCAGCCCCGCCGGCACCACGCGCCTTCAGATCGACATCGCCGACCCATCCTCTAAACTCGATCAGGTCCGTCACCTCAGCGGCGTGCGCGAAGCCACCATCTTCGGCCGCTCCATTCACGCGCTCGCCGAATCCGGCCATATCGCCACACTCCAGGCGCAACTTCCAACCGCCGCGATCCAGTCCATCGAACCTTCGCTCGAAGACGTCTTCGTGACCCTCACCTACAACATCATGAAGGCCGCCTCATGACGCATCTCTTCTACGGCCTCGTGCCCGTCTGCCGCAAAGAGTTCCTGCACATCGTGCGCGATCGCGGCACCCTCGTCTTCGCGCTCTTGCTGCCCATGCTGCAGTTGTTCTTGTTTGGCTTCGCGATCGACACCAACATCCGCCAGATCCCCACTGTCGTCTACGATGAGTCCCGCACCCAGGAGAGCCGGCAGCTCCTCCAAAGCTTCGCCAACTCCGACGTCTTTCAGCTCAAGTTTGTCGCCTCGTCCAAAGAAGACATGTATGAAGCTGTCCGCTCCGGCCGTGCCCGCGTCGGCATCCGCATTCCCTACGACTACGCGCGCAACCTGCAAAGTGGCGTCACCGCCTCTGTTCTCCTTCTCGTCGACGGCTCCGACTCTAACGTCGCCGGCCAGGCCGTCAGCACCTCGACCGGAGTCACACTCCAGCAGTCGCTCGCCCGCGTTCTCCCCAACGGCCGCGTCCCCATCGAAGTCCGTCCATCCGTGCTCTACAACCCCGCGACGCGTTCCCCCAACTTCTTCGTCCCCGGCCTCATCGCAATTCTCTTGCAGGTCATGGCTATCCTGCTCATCGCCCTCAGTGTCGTCCGCGAACGCGAACGCGGCACTCTTGAACAATTGACCATGACGCCCGTCGCTCCCCTCGGCCTCATGGTCGGCAAAATGATCCCCTACGGCGTCCTCGCCTTCATCGAACTCTGCGCCATCCTCTTCGTCATGCGCGTCGTCTTCCTCGTCCCCGTCCACGGCAACATCTTCGTGCTGCTCCTTCTCTCGCTGCCGTTCCTTCTCACCGTTCTCGGACTCGGCCTCGTCATCTCTTCCAAGGCGCGCACCCAGGCTGAAGCCTTCCAGCTCGCCATGGGAACGATCCTTCCCTCGGTCTTCCTCAGCGGCTACATCTTCCTCATCGAAAACATGCCGCCCATCTTCCAGGTCATCAGCCGCCTCATCCCCGCCACCTACTACATCCAGATCCTCCGCGGAATAATTCTTCGCGGCGCCGGCCTCGCCGAACTCTGGACCCAGGCCGCCATTCTCATCGTCATGGGCTGCCTCGCCATCCTCCTCGCCGCCCGCCAATTCGTCCGCGGCAAAGCCATCTAGCCCCTGAAGTCGCAGAACGCGCGCGATGTTGACATGTGCGGGCCGACTCGCCGCCCAGACAAATCGAAGTTCAAGGATCGCACCCGTGCAGCGAGCAGATCTATACTGAGACGTCCTGTGGCTCGACGCTCACTGCTAAAAAAGGAGAAACGAGAACTCCTTCTCGATTCGCGTTTGCGGCTCATTTGGCGGGGATCCATGGACATCGGGGATCGCTATGGTTCGCTTTTGGTCGCTATGATTCGCTTCCTTGTATTGACGTGTGCGCTGGGAGTAAACGGCGTTGCCGTTGCCCAGGGATCATCGGCAATTCGTCCGGCCATCACGGGTATAGCGCACGTAACTTTCTATGCCGATAACCTGCAGAAGTCCCAGGCGTTCTACGGTGGCTTGCTGGGCTGGGAACAAGTGCCGGCTGGAGCCCCGCAACCTGGCGTGCGGTTCTATGCGAACCACTCGCAATACATCGCGCTCAAGCCTGCGCCCAGCATGGGTCTGTCCGATCGATTGGACAGCGTTGGCTTCTCAACCAGGGACGCTGAGCAGTTGCGCAAGTTCCTTGAGGTCCACGGCGTCGCAGTTCCGCCATCGACAAGGGTCGATGTAGAGGGAGACAAATCCTTTGAGGTGAAAGATCCAGAGGGCAACAAGGTCGAATTCATCCAGCAGGGAGAGCATGCGCCGAAAGGCGAGAGAGCTGCGCAAGACCGGGTGAGCACCCACATCATCCATGCCGGTATCGTAGCGCGCGACCGCGCGAAGCTCGACCGATTCTACAAAGACATCCTGGGATTTCATCTTTACTGGGAAGGCGGTTCGGGCCCCGGCCATACCGATTGGGTCATGATGCAGGTGCCGGATGGTACCGATTGGCTCGAGTATATGTTGTATCTCCCCAGCAATCCCACGCGAGAGCAATTGGCGAGTGCCTACCACTTCGCACCGGGTGTCGTGAGCGTGACCGAATTGGACGTGAAGCTCAGACAGAGAGGCTGGATCCCCTCGTCGAACGAACGTCCGCCATTGCTGGGAGTAGACGGAAAATGGCAACTCGACCTCTTCGACCCCGATGGGACGAGGGCTGAGTTTATGGAATTCCTTCCCGTGAAGCAACCCTGTTGCTCCAGATACACCGGCGCTCAACCCAGCTCGAAGGCGGAGTGGTAAACGCTTCGGCAGCTGGTTCAGCATCCGCTGGTAGCGGACCATACCTTCCGGATCGGCCACCACACACTAGCGATGGCGAACGCGGGAATCTGGCACCGCTGATCTGGACAGCCCGACCTCGACGCGATGCAGCTATACTTTGTTCGCGATGCCATCAATTCAACCGACTCCGCAGGTCACACCGGCAGACGTGGAGCGAGTCGTGCGCCGAGAGTTTTCCGATGACGACTATACGGCTGTCATGACGATTCTCAACGACTACGGCGGGGAGAGTGGGCATCGCGAATGCGTACGCGTCCAATTAGCCGCGTTGAAGCTCACCTCTTCGGAATTACCAGGTTGCGAAAAATCTTCCAGGTTCCATCCGGTTGCTGCTGCCAGGCAGTTAGATACCGGTCTACTATGTTCTTTCCGCTTGGGAAGTGGGCATGGGCCTGACCCCATTCGTATACAAAGCGTCCCTGCTGAACCGAGCCCATACTGATCACAGAAGCGACGTCAGCCTTGCCGAGCTTCGCCATCCCTTCCTTCATGTGCTCCTCGATGGCGCTACGACCCCGAATGCAATCGCCCTCACGGCTACAGTCGACTGCGTCCAACGCATATGTAGCCGCAATGAGCGCGACCTTGCCTTGTTTCATGCCATCGATCCAGGCCTGGTTTCCTGCGTCGATTTGCCGCCATGCGGCGGTTTCGATCGGTTTCTCCTGCGCCAAGGATGTCGATGAGAACAACAAGCAAAGCGCCATCATCGATTTTCCCATTTTCTCGTGTCTCATCAGACCATCCCTCCTGTCATTCAATTGCGAACCTTAGGCTCAATCCTGGATTCCACATGCCAGCTCTTTATCAATCCGCATCGACGCCATTTGAAGTCCTTTCTCAGGCCGCCAATCTCCACATCAAACTCTCTCGGTCGCCGTATTGCCCCCAGTTGAATCGTCGAGCTGAGAATTCAGCAGACCTCAATGGGATTCACGATCCCTTGTGTTTCTTGTAATACCGGCGCGCTTTTGCCCTGCTACCACAATCATTCATGTCGCACCACCGCCGTCGCTTGCCGCGGCTCTCGTCGAGGAACAGCCACCCGCACAGGCCACCTTCGCAGATTCCTACGCGCGCAGCCCTCGGCGAGCAAAAGAGCGACAGCGCCTCGCCTGCGAGAACTGCGCATAACTGCTGCGACGCATGCGGCGACGCGGGCTGCCATCTGACCGCATTGTTGTGAACCCCGATCTCGGGCCGACGGGCACCAGCGTGTTCGCGAATCAAGACAAGATCACGCTCGGATATGCGGCGGGTGCCAGCGGCGGCCTGCCCAACGCGATAGATTGCTTCGCGAAGCTGAACGATTGGCAGAAGAGGTTCAGGGTCGCGGAGCAGTTCGGAGTAGGATGCAGGCTCAATCAGACCGACCTGAGTCCCCCACCGAATAAATGACTCCCAGTCGCGCAGCAACTCATCGGGTCGCTCGGCCAGATGTTCTCCCGCGGTATTGCAAAAATCGAGTGCAATATGTCCACCGACCTGATGGGCAATCAGCTCACGAGGGACGAAAGTCCCGGCCCTAGGTTGAGATGGAGCCCGCTTAACGTCCGCCGTTACCGTCTTCGGCATGATCGTTTTCGCCATGGATCATATATTACCTTCTAACCGGTTAGACGGCAAGAGGGAGATTGCACGGCACCATGAACCATTCGGCGTACTTCTCCAATAGCGCACCCCTGTTATGGTCCATGGCGTATTACCCGCCATCCGGCAGTTACTAGTCCAGCAACACCTACTTCTTCGCTCCCCCCATCGCCATCGTCTTCAGAATCTTCCCGCCCTCTTCGATCACGTACAGCCGCTTCACATCCAGATCCTTCAGCGTGTCCACCGTCCCCGAGGGCCATCGGATCTCCACCAGATCCACCTTCGACGCCTCGCCCAGCCCAAAGTGAATCCGCAGATCGCTCGCCGAGAAGTATCCGTTGCAGCTCCTCACATCCTCAATCAGCGTGAGCGCCGGCGCCGTCTTTCCCGCAACGTATTCGGTTCCCGTCTGCGCCACGACTTTGATCCGCGCCCCAATCCCGGTCCTGTTCGACTTCGTCCCCACCAGCCGAATCTTCACCCAGCTCCGGTCCAGCGTTGAATCGCACCGCAGCAGCTGCGGCATCGCGTTCACGCAGTTCACCACAGCATCCAGATCCCCGTCGTTATCGAAGTCGCCCACCGCAAACCCGCGCGCCTTCGCATCGGTTGTAATCCCCGGCCCGCCCACCAGACTCACATCCTCGAACTGCCCGTTGCGCAAATTCCGATACAGATACTTCCGCTCCGCATAGCTCGCGTCAACTTGAGTGCCGTCGACCTCCGGATACACGTGCCCATTCGCCACCAGAATGTCGAGCCATCCATCGTTGTCGATATCGATAAAGCTCACGCCCCATCCCAACAGCCGCGTGTTCATCCCCAAACCCGCCTGGTACGTCCGATCGTCGAACGAACCATCGCCGAGGTTCATATATAAGGAGTCGGTATCGCCCGCGAAGTTGGTCTTCACAATGTCCAGCAGCCCGTCGCGGTTATAGTCGCCGATGCTCACTCCCATGCCCGCCTGCGGCTTGCCGTCCGGCGAATACGCCACACCCGCCTCGATCGCCTGATCCTTGAACGTCCCGTCCTTCTGGTTCACGTAATAGGTCGCCGACGTCGAATCGTTCGCCACGTAGATATTCGGCCAGCCTGTGTTGTCCAGGTCCGCCGCTCCACAGCTCAACGCATAAGTCCCCAGCGTCCCGCCCATCCCGGCCTTCTCACTCACATCGGTAAACGTTCCATTGCCATTGTTGTGATACAGCAGGTTCTTCCCGCCCTCTAGCCCCGGCGGCCCGCACGCCACCACGATCCCCTTATAGGTGCAGTTCGCATCCTCCGGCAGCGGCGTCGTCTTCAAATCCAGGTCAATGTAGTTGCCCACAAACAAATCCAGCCGCCCGTCCTTGTCGTAGTCAACGAACGTGCATCCCGAGTTCCACCGCAGCCGGTCCTGCAGCAAACCCGCTTCCTTCGTCACTTCGGTAAATGTCCCGTTCCCGTTGTTCCGAAACAATGCATTCTGTCCGTAGTAGCTCACGAACAAATCGTTCCACCCGTCGTTGTTGTAGTCGCCCACACAGCACGCCTGGCCCCACCCGCTTCGTGCCAGCCCCGACTTCAGCGTCACGTCCGTAAACGTTCCATCGCGATTGTTCTTGAAGAGATGGCACACCGGCTCTTTCCCTTTGGGAAATCCCTCCAGCCTCCACCCGTTCACCAGAAAAATATCCAGCCAGTCGTCCTGGTCGTAGTCAAAGAACGCGACCCCGCACCCCGTCGTCTCCAGCAGGTATTTGTTCCTGTGTTCTCCGCCGAAGATCGTCTCCACATTCAGTCCCGCCTGCTTCGCCACATCCACGAACCGCACGCCAAGTGGAGTTCCCGTCACCAGCGAGGGAGCTCCCTTCGGTGCCGGTCGAGCCTGCGCCTCATACGACTGCCGCGCACTGCCTGCCGGTTTCTGCTGTGAAGCCGCCTGGACTCCGCCCCACGCAGTGGCCTGCCTCAGCACATCTTCGAGGCTCAAAACCAGCGCCGTCCGCGACAGCGACTTCAGAACTCCACGCCGACTCCAACCCAAACCCGATCTCCTCGAAACCCTCGCCTGATGTTCTCACCCCGCCCAGATTCCCCCCGCCTGCGCCTGGGCTCCGACAAGCGCCGCTGCAGGCAAGCAACCTCAAGGATCAAGGCATCGATCTGCCCTCCGCATCCGACATAAGTAGCCTTGCATCAATCACATACAGAGTATTACCCTCGGGTCATGCCCCATCCCACCAACGCTCGTCTCGCGAACCCGGGGTGTGATTGTGATCGCCCGAACCCGGCCCTACACTCAAATTATTAAAGACTCGTTTCACGCGAAAGGGGTCCCAATGCTCGAGATGAAAAACCTGGACTATTACGAGTTCCTCCAGATCAGCCCCAATGCGGACGCCGACACCATCCACCGCGTCTACCGCTTCCTGGCGGCCCGTTTTCATCCCGACAACCCGGCCTCCGGCGATCCGGAAAAGTTCTTCATGCTCAAGACCGCCTACGACGTGCTGTCCAACCCCGACACTCGCCTCGAATACGACATGACACGCGAGCGCCAGGCTGCCGAGAAAACCCCGATCTCCTCAGATGTCGATTTCATGGATCAGTTCGAAGGCGAACTGAACCGTCGCCTTGCCGTTCTCGCTGTCCTCTACTACCGCCGTCGCAACAATCCCAGCAGTCCTTCGGTCGGCCTGCCTGAAATCGAGCAGCAGATGGGCTTCCCGCGCGACTATCTCGACTTCACTACCTGGTATCTCACCAAGAAGGGCTACATCACTCGCGCCGATAACTCCGACTTCACCCTCACCGTCGAAGGTGTCGACTTTGTCGAAACGCAGCGCGTGAATATGCCGGTTCTGAACAAACTTCTTACCAGCGGCGCCAGTATCGATTCGCCTAGCCAGAGCACCACTGAATTTCCTAATTCCCCAGATCTGTTTGCTTCAACCGGCCTCGCTCAGTAGCACAAACGCTCCGACGGGCACCGGCACTACAACATCCGCAATCGCGTCCAACGCTATCTGCGGAGTCCGGTAAGAGCCTGCATTCACTTTCAGACTTTGGGAACTCCTGATTGGGAGAGGCCAATCAGGAGTTCCAACCGGAGTTCTCTCCCTAATCCCCGTTCCCTTTTTCCCTCTTCCTACGCCCCACGTCGTCCACCTCCCTCCATCGCCCACCTCTGTGTCATCCTGAGCTTCGGCACGCCTGTCGGGGTCCCCAAGGACAGGTCCACGTCCTTGGGGTGACTTGGTGCCCCGATCGCACGTCAGTGCGAGTGGGGTAAGCGGAGCGAAGGACCTGCTTCTCGCTTTTGCTTTTGCTTTTGCTATTCCCTATTCCCTCAGTCCCTGCCTTACATCTCCCGCCAGCGTAAAATCTGAAGGCACCCTCCACGCATGGCCGCCTCCTCCAAAGCCGAACTCGATGTTCATCGCGGACTCCACTCGTCCCTGCTCAGCATCGTCGCCAACTTCGTCCTCGCCCTCACCAAATGCGCCACGGGCTTCATCGGCCATTCCTTTGCCCTCGTCGCCGACGGCATCGAATCCCTCTCCGACGTCTTCAGCTCCACCGTCATCTACATCGGTCTCCGCGTCGCCCTCCGTCCCCCCGACAAGAAACATCCCTACGGACACGGCAAGGCCGAACCCTTCGCCGCCGCACTCGTCAGCCTCGCCATGGCCGGCGCCGCCTTTGCCATCGCCGCCGAAAGCATCGTCCTCATCCGCACACCTCATCCTCTGCCACGGCCCTACACCCTCTGGATTCTGCTCGCCGTCTTCACCATCAAGCTCTTCCTGTCTCGCTATGTCCTCTCCGTAGCCGACCTGATCGGCAGCACTGCCGTCCGCGTCGACGCCTGGCATCACCTCAGCGATGCCATCACCTCCCTCTTCGCCTTCATCGGGATCTCGGTTGCCCTCATCACCAAACAAGTCAGCGCCGACGACTGGGCCGCTCTCTGTGCCTCACCCGTCATCCTCTTCAGCGCATGGCGCCAGCTCCAATCCCCGCTTGCCGAACTCCTCGACACCGCCCCGCCCCCCGAAATCGAAGAGAACGTGCGCCGTGTCGCCGAACTCGTCCCTGGCGTTGTCGGCTTGGAAAAATGCTTTGTCCGTAAAGTGGGCTTCCGCTACTACGTCGACCTGCACGTCGTCGTCAGCGGCGACATCTCCGTCCGCTCCGGCCACGCCATCTCGCACCTCGTCGAAGATCGCGTCCTCGCCGCCGTCGATCACGTCGCCAAGGTCCTCGTCCACATCGAGCCGGAAGAAGAACTCCTCAATCCCTCCCACTCCGATATGTAGCTCGCACTGCTTCAAAAAGCAGCAGCTTCCGAATTTTCGGAGGGAGCAAGGGCCTTCAGGCCCCTGAAAGCAGTACACTAGCCGTTTGTTCGCTCAGACGAAAGCTCTTCCGCGTCTGCCCGCGGAAGAACCCAAGCCAGGCTCTACAGGGTAATGACGACCTTGCCGATCTGCTCGTTGCTTTCGAGGTACCTGTAGGCTTCGACGGTTTGATCGAAGGGGAACGTCCGGGCGATCTTCGGCTTGAAGGACCCATTCGCCAGGCGATCGTAGATGCACTTCTTCATGGTTTCCCACTCCGGGGTGCCACGCAGTTCGCCAAAGGTGTAGCCGAACATGCCGATCGTTCGGCCAAAGGCAGCCATGGGGAAGGGCGTGGGCTTGCCAGAGAGCATGCCAT
>CAZPEZ010000121.1:0-11469 GCA_964585715.1 uncultured Occallatibacter sp. | reverse complement strand
CCTCGTGACCCACACCTTATACCGGCTGAAAGGCTACTCGGAGGCCCATGCCGCAGCGTCCGCGGCGCCTCCGGCTTCGTTCTAGTCGCCTACTCGGACAGTTGGGCAAGGGCACACCCACCATCGCCGTCAACGCATCCATGAGCCGAGAATCGAGCGCTTTTCTGAGCTCCGAGAGGATTGTGGGCGATCCGGACATTATCGCCAGCCCAAAGAAAATTCCCGGTTGCCTATGCCTGGTAGTTGATATTCACAAGGAGAATCGCGTTAAAGTGATCGAATCACGATGCCGTTTACCGCGCGTGATTTTGCTTCCCCTACCTGTGGTGCACGCCAGCCGCTAGCAGATTCCGGTGATCTGGAAGGGACCAGGTTTCGATCTAAACGGGGCCATGGATGGGGTCGTCAGCATTCCACTGACCTCAACGCCTAACCCAAAACCCCTTCGGAGAGATGAACGATGATTTATCTATTGGCATCCACTCTGATATGCCTCATCTTCCTGCTGCTGTCTCCGACGAAACTGGAGTCGGACCGCAACTTGACGGGCTCACTGATCGTTTCAATCGCTTTCGGCTGGCTGATTTGGCCGGTCGTCATCTTGGGATGGATACTCACGATCAAAATAGGGAGAGGTCCACGGATTCATCGATTGCGTCGCTTGTGGGAGCCACTCGGGCGCTGACCCGCCTTTCCCTGCGCCAAACGTTAAACCGATTCGCAAGAGTGTGGAGAAAAGCCGCAAAACGTGTCTTTCTCCTGCAGGAATGGCGCCGGGCCTATTTTAAAGGCTGATCCGCCCGTTGCACGATTGGTAACTTCTGTGTAGGAGGTCAACCGCCCGGAACGCCAACAAACCCCGCTTCGCTGCAATCGGAAGCGCCTACTTGGGCTTCTTAACAGATTGCTTCATCCTTTTTGATTATCCATTTTTCTTCAGTTCAGACGCGAGATTGCTCGATCCAACTCCTCTCGCTGCAATATGAGTCCTTGCACAATGAAGAATGGCCGGGAGCGCACCTATTCGCTTCAACCTGTGAACCTTCGGGGGCAGTCGACGCGGGAGCTGAAGAGTGGGCCAAGCTCACTTCGAAGACTGCGAGGACGATTGCCGCGCCAGCTCCCGTTCGATGATGCTGGACAGGCTATCTTCGTCCTGGCCACCAACGAATGCAATTCCGTTGATGAAGAAGGTGGGGGTGGCAGTGATGCCCATACGCTCGGCATACTGCCGATCGCTCTCCACCGCATCTCTGTATTTGCCGCCTGCCAGGCAGCCGTCGAATTCTTTCTCGTCGAGTTTTAACTCGTGGGCATACTGCTTCAGGTTCACCGGATCGAGCTGGCCCGCCATCAGCGATTCGTTCATCTGCCAGTAACTCCCCTGTTCACCGGCGCAGCGCGAGGCTTGCGCGGCTTGCTCGGCAAGCGGGTGCAGTTGGGAGACCGGGAAATCACGATAAGCCAGCGCGACCTGATTCGCGTATTTTGACAGGATGTTCTTGAGCACATGCTCCTGCTGGCGGCAATAGGGGCATTGAAAATCCGCAAACTCGACGATCACAACCGGTGCGGCCGGATTCCCCTTCAGCCGTGCCACATCGGGGGACACTTTGATCCGGGGTCCGTCGAGCAGAATAACAACATTTGCTTCCGAGCGCAGTCGATCGAGATACGCCTCGCGCGCGAAATCTATTTGCGCTTTGCGCAGCGTCTCGCGGAGTTGGTCCTTGACCTCCGCGAAGGACTGGCGGTTGCGTTCCGGTATCGCCAGATAATAGGAGAGAACCTCGGCGTCGCTCGGCTCGGCGATTCCGCGGTCTACCTGCTCCGCCAACAGCGCCTCGGTGGTTATGCCCTTTTTCTCGGCGGCCGACTCGAGCAGCTTCTGCCGGATGAGCTTCTCAAGCGTCTTGATCCGGATTTGATATTCCTGACTATGCAGCGTGAGGAGTTGCGGTGTAGCAGCGTTGGAAAGCTCCTGCGCGGAGATCGCCTGCCCATCGACCGTTGCAGCGGCCGGTGACTCCTGGCTTTGAGCGGACGGAGGCAAGGCAAGCACGCTGAGAGTCAGCAAGATAACCACCACGACCTGCACATATTGCCGTTGCCTAGTTTGCTCACCGCTCACGGCTGCCAGGTTCGTCGTAACTTGAATCAAGATTCTGACCATCCTTCATGACGACCACCGCGAGGACCTTTCGCCGCGCATAGGAGCTTTCCCTAATCGATCGCCGAGCAGGTTTCGGAAACGGTTGGCGTCGTACAACCCGACACAGCGGGAAGTGTGCATGAGAGTGAAAAGGTGAATGACGTGCTAGTCGACGCTGAGTAGTTGCACGACTCAGTCGCGCAGCCCGCTTCGGTCAGCGCGGCGTCTACCTGGCTGCATACCGCCGAATCGAACCCAGAAAGCGATGTTCCCGGCGCGACAGTATAGTCGAACGCTGACGAACTGGACGTGGCGGGTACGGTTGTGCTTACACCGCCCGAGGTACAGGTGATGGAACTGACCTGCACGGTGCAGGTACCCGCATAAGAACCCGCAGCTGGCGGCGCTGTCGGAGCCGGAGGCGGCGCGGAAGGATCGAGCGTCTGTGGTGACACCGTTGCCGTGGAGCTGATATTGCTGAGATCGACCGTTTCCGAGTCAAGGAGCGTGCCTGTAGATGAATCCTCGTCGAGCGTAAGGGCGCCGTAGGTGGTGTCGGCCACGCCGATCGGCACCAGCAGGTCATAGTAGCCGTTCGGATCAGCCAGTCCGACGATCCCCAGTCCCGATGTTCCGAAGCAGCAAAGGTCGAGGCTGTTCTGAGGGGTGGAAGACGTCTGTCCCGATCCCAGGTCTGCGATCCCGGTCGCGTATCCCAGGTTTCCACTTAGCAGTGGCAGGTTGGTCGAAGACACTAGGGTGACGTCGGTGGCGTCGGCTGTTCCAAGCTCGCCTGAACTGCCATCTGCCATTATCTTGGTAAGCGATTGGAGCGCGTAGTCGGCGATTTTGGCCTGTTGCGCCTCCAACTCCAACCCAAGCATGACGGGAACCTGGCTGATGGTCTGCGAAATCGAGCTGACAACTCCCGCTCCAGCGCTATTCAATTCGTTCTCGATGGCTTGCTGAGCGGTCGAATCGCATCCATCCAGAGAACCAATGCATGTGCCCGCGTCGGAAATTGCGTGAGATAGGGAATCCATTGCGGTAGAAACCTGAACAAACCCCAACGCCAACCCTGGGAGAGCAGCTTCCTGCTCGGCTCCGCCCACGCTGAGGGTAGTCTTTAATCCCGACAGCCACGCAGTGCTTGTGTCGGTGGGACTCGATGAGCTCTCGACGGCCTCTTGCGCCTCCATGAAACACGCATTTTCGTTGGAGGCCAGGCAAGTTATTAGATCTCCCAGCGAGCTGAAGCTGACCTCTGGGATCGCCGACTGCTTGTGCGCCGCATGGGGGCCAAGACGGAGATTGCCGGAAATGCCAGGGGAAATGAACTGCTGGGTCAGATAGACGGCAACGATGCGATCCATCGCATCCAGCTGAGTTGAGTCGAACTGAAGGTTCTTTCCATTGAGCGAACCCCAGCTGAACGCGGTTGCACCGTTGGCCGCGATGCTGTCCACATCGGAACGCGCCTGGTTGGTCGCCGTGATCATGTCCTGCATGGCCGATTGACCTGTGGATGTACTCACGCTGGTTCCAACCAGTAGCGGTGCGGCCTGAAATTCATTCAGCCTTCTGGCATGCAGCATGGCTGCAAAGACTAGAAAGGCATGGCTGATCTGCCCGGGCTGGACTCCATAGGAGCTGACCGGCGGCAGATTCTGGATTGTCAGGGAGGTGGAAGCGGAAGACTGGGTTCCTTGGGTGAGCACCAGGGAAACGGTACCTTCTCCGAACTGGCCCGTGCTCGGATCGACATACAGCGGCACCCCCGCAAGCACCGTCCCATTGGACTCGACGCGCACAGCCTGCTCGCTAGCGGAGAAACCCGAACTATTAGAAAACGCAATCGTGACTGCATCGGCAACATTGATGCCGGTCGTTGCAATTTGAAGCAAGGTCAATGGCGTCGGCGTCGTGGTGGACAAGCTGGTGACCGCGATCCCCGTGGATGCCGGTGGATTCAGTGTAATGGTCGCCGTCCCGGAAGCCGCTGTGTCAGCGATGCTGGTCGCTGTCAGAGTTACGGTCGAGGTTGCAGCGATCGCGGAAGGGGCGTTATACGTCACGCCGTTCGTCGAGGAAGCGCTGAGCGTGCCTGCCCCTGTGCCAATACTCCAGGTCACGCCGGCATTAGACGGGTCGTTCGCAACTGTCGCGGCAAAGGTCTGACTACTGCCACCGCTTAGCGATGCGGTGGCGGGAGTGACGGTCACAGTGATCTGAGGCGGGTTCAGCGTGATGGTGGCTGATGCGGACTTGGTTGTGTCAGTCTTGCTTGTTGCTGTCAAGGTCACGCTGGAGGTTGCCGCTATCGCGGATGGCGCGGTATACGTAACGCTGCTCGTCGAGGAAGCGCTGAGCGTGCCTGCCGCTGTGCCAATGCTCCAAGTCACACCGGCATTGGCGGAGTCGTTCGCTACGGCCGCAGAGAAGGTATGGCTTCCGCCGCCGTTCAACGATGTTGTGGCGGGACTGACAATCACGCTGATCGCTTGTGTCGTCGGCGTCGAAGTCGAACCGCCGCCCCCGCAGCCAGCTAGGAGAACAGACACGGCGCATGTAGACAAGCCAATCCCTGCCCGAGAGAAAATGCGAAACGTTCCACGCATAACGGTCTCCGATTGAAAGTCCTGCTTTTAAGCCAGGGATTGTTTGCAACCTACTACCCGGAAAAGGCACTGACCATCACAAATTAGTTGCACAGATGGAAAGAGTGGGATCTTTCGTCACGTCCCGGCCTTGTAAGCACGTGTTCCCGGATGGCTGCGGACGGAGCGAGTGCTGTCCACGCGCGCAGCGCCCTTTCCCGCTCGCAACATTCTGCGAGCACGGAGATGCTGACTTGCTTCCGAAATCGGTGCTCACAGAGGCTGGAGCGACAATGACGGCAGGTTCCGGACGAGTCCTGGCTTTATCCGGAAGTAGGAGTGATCTAGCTCACGTTGCTTCCGTGTGGCGGGTGACTCAACCGGAACTCGTCGAGAGAGCGCAGATTCCCATGCCAGCATTCATCGAATCACATAAAGATGAACGGAACTCTCGCGCTCGCAAACCCGTATGCATCTCCAAGACCCGGCCTTGCGCGTAATGTTGACGAAGAGAGTGTGGAAGATTGCCATTCTCGCCCATCTTGGCTCTTCACATCTGTGCCGGCACTCTGGGACTGCTTTCGGGCACCATGGCGATTTCTGTCCGCAAGGGCTCCCGTAATCATGTCGCGGCTGGAATTGTCTTCTCCGTGTCCATGCTGATTCTCGCCGTGACCGGGGCCTTCATCGCATACACCAAGTCCCAACCCGGCAATATTATTGGCGGTCTGCTGACGCTTTACATGATCGCAACTGCATGGATGGCAGCCCGGCGAAAAGACGAGCAAACCGGCATCTCCGATTGGGTTGCGCTTCTGTTTGCATTTTCCGTTGGAACCGCCAGCATCGCCTATGGTTTCAAGGCCGCCAACGGTCAGACAGATGATGGAGTGCCCGCTGGCATGGACTTCTTCTTGGGCTTCGTCATCCTCCTTGCAGCCGCAGGAGACATTCGAATGCTAGCGCGCGGCGGAGTCTCGGGAGCACGGCGTATCGCGCGCCATCTTTGGCGAATGTGTTTCGGACTGTTTATCGCCTCGGGATCGTTCTTCCTCGGCCGTCAGCGAATCTTCCCGGAGTTCGTCCGCAAATCTAATGTACTGGTCTTCCTGACGATCCTGCCCCTGATGCTTCTGGTCTTCTGGCTGATTCGAGTTCGCTTTACAAATCTCTATAAGGGAAAGCCCTTACTGCGTCCCAGCGAAGCTTCTTCGGGACCTACCTAGCATATGAAATTGCGCAGCGGCAGGTCGGCAGGCCCCCATGCCGTCTGAGTCTCTTCGGATTTACGAAAAGCCTCCGGGCAATCCTCGGAGCGTCGCTGGGCGATACCCACCCGGCAGAACTGGCAACCAATTATTCGAGCACTGGACGTGTGGTGGGCTCCCTGTTCTGTGGTGCGGATACTACGGCACCGCTCGGTCCCGAGTTACATGCCACGGTGGATGCCCTCTCCGCGCCACCGGACCGAGAATCGGCCCTCCGAGACTATTCAACTCAATTCGGTTCCGCCGTTTTGGGCGGCAGGCGATCGAAATGGATCAGAAAATGCTCGAGAGGCTCCGTCATGGAAGTGTCCAGGGATTTGCCGTCCGCACTCATCTTCCCAGTCCAGCTTGCGTAACCGCTGGTAAAAGTAAGTTGGCGCGAAGCCTGATCGTAAGTGACCTTGTTGGCAAGCGCACCTTTGTACATCTCATCAGGGCAATCCTCCGTGATCATCAAGCCGTCCTCGGTATTGTGGATGTGAAGGATGAAGTGGATTGTGAGATCACGGGTCTCATATTCGATGCCCGCCCAATCGCCGTCGAAAATGGTGGGAGGGGCCGGTTTGTGGATCTTTGCCTGCCATGTGACGCGCTTGAAGCTAACCGGCCACGAGCCTTCCCGTGTCCAGACGCCGGTCATCTCGGAGTTCGATGCATTAACGGTCCCCTCATAGGAAGCGGTCCTGGGTTCAAGGTCGCGATTGCCTCTAGGCATCCAATAGGTGTAGTGAAGGACCAGATGACTGCCGTCGAACGAACCCCCGATGGCGGGACATCCGAAGCTCTTTTCATCAACAAAATCCATAATGGCAGCCATTTTTCCTTCAGGCGTTGTGGACATGTGCAGAACAAAATGCTCAACCTTGCCTTGGGCGACTTTAACTCCATCCCAGTCGCCAGCGAGCGGGAAGGTTGGAGGGTCGGATTGCGCGCTGGCCAGTGGACAGCTAAGTCCCCACCCGAGCAGCATTGCATGCAGAAAGATCACCTTCATGCGGTTTCTCTCCTTCGAACGGTTCCATCGTAATCCAGAATCGCCGCGAGGCGCCTTGTTTGCCGCCAACACTTGAACAAACAGCAGGCTGAACGGATTCCTTGTCCGGCTCCGATTTCCACGCACCTGCGCGGCGAGTCGCCAATCTGAACGGTTGCGTGCACCGACAATGCGCTCGTGTCTTAATGAGAGGCACTAGTAGGTTCGTGCTGACAAAAGCTGCGTCGGTGGTGGGGTACAGCTCAATCGTCATCGGGGGACAGAGCTACCTCTGCCCGTCACGAAGCACCTCCCTTTCCCAGGCAGCCTCGCTACCGCCGTCGAAGGGAATCCATTCGATGGGGTACACTCGCTGATCTAATTCAATAGAGGCTGAGTCGACAGCACCTTGCCGTTTGGCTAGATACGTGTTGACAACGGCAGTGCAGAAGCCTAGCGTTGTAATTGAGCAAGCTACCTCTTCTTACTCGTTCAGGTCCTCTGAACTAAGTCAGCCCATCTGAAGCTTTCCCTCCTTAGATTTCTCAAATAAGGAGCTGCGTTATGACTCTGACGACCCGTTGGGAGTCTTTGCGTGAGGTCTCTGCGATGCAAGATCGCATCAACCGCATGAACCGCTTTTTCCGTGAGTCCTATAGACCCGAAGTTCCGGAAGAAGCGTTAACGACCACCAGCTACGCACCACCGGTGGACATCTACGAAGACGAGCACAACATTACACTGAAGCTTGAAGTTCCAGGCATCGACGAAAAGGACATCGATGTTCGCATCGAGAACACTACCCTCACCGTCCATGGCGAGCGCAAGATCGAGAAAGATGAGAAAGAAGAGAACTTCCGTCGCGTCGAACGGCAGTACGGAGAGTTCACCCGGTCGTTCACGCTACCTAGTTCCGTGGATCTCGCTCAGGTAAGCGCCCACTGCGACAAGGGCGTGCTCGAGATAAACCTTCCGAAGAATGCCGAAGCCAAGCCCAAGCAGATCAAGGTGTCTATTGGCACCGACATGGCCCTTGAAGCCAAGGTCCACACCAAGGCCGCGTAAGATCCAGCGCCCGGTTTTGTCGGTAGCGAACGGTCAGCGGGAGGACTGTGAGAATGGCTCATCGCCTCCTCACATACGAATGGAACGCGATGAGCCTCCCCAGGAAATGCGAGACAAACAGTAGTCTGCCTGCGAGTCGACACGAGAGCCGAGGTTCGTTGGGGCAGGTGAAACAAGCCGATCGATCCAATCCTTCAGAGATCAAGCCTGATGTGCCACCGGCGGCCAGACTGGCTTTCGCCGAAGACTTCACGCTGGAACATTCTTTTCCCTCTCTGCAGATCATTTCGATCGAGTTTTCGGGCATTTATTGAACACGACCGCGTCTAGGCTGCGGCTCCAGCTGACGCCGGAAGGGAAGAATGAAATGGCTAAGTCTGATCCGTCGCTAGATTTCGTTTGCCCCATTTGCGGTGCGATTCCAAGTGATAGGTGTGCCTCGATCACAGGTAATTTCCTCTCCGAGTCTCACATTGAACGCTTCCATTTCGAAGAATACCTCCGTCCAAGAACGGTCTTAATAGGTGACAGAGGAACAACCCAGACGCACAAGAGCCCTCTCTTTGGAGAGGCGCTGCGTAGACAGCCGAACGGGTCCAAGAGCGTTGGCTGGTGAGCTGTTCGCTTGCAGAAGAAAGTCGGCCCGGCAGATCAATACCCGCAGATCATCCAGGACAGGCTGCGCATCGACTTGGACAAATTGCTCGAGCTTGAGCATGGGCTCGACTGGAAGACTCTTGCGTCTTAATGCTTCCTCGGTTGGACCCTTCAGTCAATGCCAGTAGATTGCCCGCTCAAACTAGCGCGGGAACTGGCAGGGGGCAGAATTCGAAGCGCTCCGAATCGCCCGCACGGGTGAGGATCTGAACCCGATCAGGACTTCGCCATGGCGCGGATTCGAGAACCGTTCGAAGCACCCTGAGATCGCAGAAGTTCAAGCCAGCTATAAAAATGAGGCTTTCTGGGTGCTTCCCTCGCGCCCATCGGCTCACTTCCACAAATTCGCCTGAACTCGCGTATTCCCGTGCGCGATGGTTGATAAATTCGATCGCCGGATAAGTCTCCGTCTCCTTCAGCTGTTCGAGAACCGAAGTCGTTACAATGACAGCCGTCACCGAACTCATGATAGCCACGATTTCTGTTCGATTGGTTGGAACCGCTCCAGCATGTGCGATTCGCAGGTATGCCCTTGCTCAGACGGCTCTAGGCCGGCCTCCTGGCTACGAGTGGCGACCGTGATGTAGCAACTGCGGCAAATCGATTCGAACGTTTCGTCTCGGTTGTAACGATGGGCAAAGCTCGAAGCTGGACACACAGTGGGCATCCTCCGCAATCAGGGTGGGCTTATCTTGGAACGAGGCTATGCCCAAGCCTTCAGCGAAAGATGGTCAGTTCTGATCGCCGGCGTCATTAAGCACTGCGTCGCTCACCGGGCAGACGAAAAGCGTGAGACAAGGCTCCAGCGCATACTCGCTACGCGCAACAAGGGGAAGCAATTTAGGATAGGTTTCGCCGACAAATCGGGAATCTGCCCCGTCATCTGACAGGCCTCTCAGCGATCAGATCGGCGCGTGCGGATTACCTTTGTTCTGCTTGATCGCCATTTGTACATCACCTTACATCCAAAACGGCGCATCTTAGTATGCAAGCTTGAAGTCCCCGCGAGCCCTTTACTCAGCGCGCTCCGCCTGAAGGCCGCTCGCTTATGAGCGGCCTTCGTTTTGGAGCCGAGTGCGAGGTCCCCCTCGATTAAGAAGTGTAAAACTGTAGCCTGAGGGTGGATCGCCCTGGGTGCGGCTGGCATTTTCATCGACGAAAGTGCCGCGTCTGATCAACGAGTGATTCCTAGACTGGTGGTGATTGGCTCGGAATCGCTGGATCGATTACGACATGCGCGGGAACAAGCCTATTCCGAAACCCGAAAACTGAAAAATGTCAGCAATGAGGATGATCCGGCCGGAATGCTAAGGCGACGCAATTCGTTGTATACCACCGGCATGAGCTTTGAGGCGGCGCCTCGTCTCCACGCGTCGACGCTGACAGCAACTGCGTTACGTCCAGGTTCTCAGTCATAGCGGGCATGGCCAGCGTATGCCTGATCCAATGGCTCATCATTGGATTGATTCTGGCGGTGTGAGCGTCATCAGAATCGCCATCGTACTGCACAGCAACAGGAGAACGCTTGGCGCGGATCTCGTCGAGGCGGTCATCCAATCACGCCTCGCTCCTCGACGTTCGCTGAGCAAGCGTTGATCGAGAGGCGAAGCCTGCGGGCCAGAACCTTCAGGCTGGTAAAGATTCTGCGAGCAATCCGTCGCGCGCGACCTTGGAAAAGCAGATCTCGGCCACGAAGAATTCGTCGGCGTGAAAATGCACGTTCGGATGTATCGCCCCCAAAAAGGCGCACAACTAGGGCCTCCGATCGCGATCCCCAGTTGATCATTAGCAATCGCAAGTCAGTTAATCCAAAATCGCTTTGATGGGCATGCTTAATCTCGATGAGCGAACAATTCACTCAAGCGGACACTTCGAAGCCTTTGGGGCACCTCGCGCAATCAGGTTATCGTCAATTCGGATTGACAAGCAGGATGAAACGGCGTTACACATAAGCCAAGCTAGGCACTCCTGGTTCGACCCCAAGCCTGCCCCAAAAACTCTAAGACTCCTTCGGGAGGTAGCTCATGAGTCGCTTGGCGACCATTCTCGCTCTTTCAGTCGCTGTTCTTCTCTCGGGGTGTGGTGCATCAAACTCGCGAAACTCGGCAAACTCGCCTTCTACACCTTCCCCAGGACAACCGTCTGGAACACCTTCGACCCCGAACATTGCCGGCAATTGGCAGTTCAACGCGACCTCCAACATCCCGGGGAACCCCCCACTCACGTTTGCAGGCAATATCGGCCAAACCAACTCCGAGGTCAGTGGCGCACTGCATGCCGATGGTTCGAGTTGTTTCAATCAACTGACTATCATGGGCTTGACGGGTGCTGTGACTGCGGGCAGCACATCGCTGACCTCCACCCCTCTTAATGGACAGGTTGTCACTTTCACCTTCTCCAACACCACCTTTACAGGGACATACAAAATCAACGGTGGATGTGATGCCGGTGACCAGGGAAGCGTCACCGGGGCAAACGTTTCCCTCGCTAACGCAGACGGTTGGAGCGGCACATTCACCAGCTCCGCTCAAAAGGCATTCAATGCGGCAGGCAACTTCGCTCAAAGTACCAGCGCCAGCCCTGAGGGTAGCCTTGGAATCACCGGAACTGCCACCTTTGATACACCATGCTTTTCTGCGGCGACCATTAGCGCCGGATCGTATCCTACCGGCAACTTCATCCTGGGAACTCTGGTCTCTCTTCAAATCGAGACTGACAACGGCACCGTTGCTTTCCTTGGGACCGTGAACCCACTCA
>CAZPEZ010000120.1:0-11482 GCA_964585715.1 uncultured Occallatibacter sp. | reverse complement strand
GGTGGATTCAATCGGTCGATGCAACACCATCGAGTAGAACTTTTCTATTGAAGGGATGGTGTTTATGAAGCAAGTGAGGCGGTCGAGACTTTCTGCTGCACAGACAACAGACGTTTGGAGGCGATGGAAGGCGGGGGAGCCGTTGCATGAGATTGGGCGTGCCTACAGCAAGCCACCTAGCTGCATTCACTGTTTGTTGGTGCCACGAGGGGGGATGCTCCGACCGACCGCTCGCGCACGTTTAGGCGTGGAGCGCAGTCTGGCGCCACAGTCACGTTTTCAGCTCCCGCCAAGTCAGTCATTGACTCTTTGTCCAGCAAGAACAAGGTCAAGGTGAAAAACGATAAGGCCGACCGCGATAAATACCCACTTGCTCCACACAACGCACTCGAATCACTTGTGCCGTCGTGTTATCTTTGCCATCGATCTCCACCGCACGCGCCACGAGCTCCCGTGCGATTTCATCAATGTTTTTCTGCTGGGATGCGATCTCCGCGATCGTTGCACTTGTTATCCCGTCGTGCAAGCCATCCGTGCACAGCACTAGCGAATCCTCGGGCTGAAGTGTCAATGCCGTCGTATCGGGTGACACAGACATCTCTGGCCCAAGAGAACGGATCAAAACAAGGCGCGCGCCCGGATCCGCGACATCGCTGGCTGCATTCAGGCCTTTATTCCTTTGCTCATTCACCCAAATGTGATCCTGCGTGATCTGTCTTGCCCTGCCGTCGCGCACTAGGTAGCATCGCGAGTCGCCCACATGCGAAACGATGGCCTGATCGTGCCGCAGTGCGCACGTCACCACGGTGGTTGCCATCTTCTTGCCGCGATACTGCGGCGACAGAGTGCGGTCGCGCACCGCTGCATTGGCAGATTGGATCAGTTTGGGTAGGAGACTGATCAACATCGATCCCGATTGCGCCTTCGCAAACTCCTCGAGGATTACCGAAACGGCAGTGGCCGAAGCTACCTCGCCCAAACCCAATCCGCCTACACCGTCTGCCACGGCAAAGAGAAAGCCATGCGACTGGGCTTGTTGGCGCGAAGAGGGAATGAATGATCCCATCGCGTCCTCGTTATTTGTTCTGACCTTGCCTGAATCGCTGGCTTGGCCGAACTGTACCTCTAACATGAGAGCTGCCGCCTGAAAGTTCTTCCGCAATATCGAGGAGATTCCTAATGTCCTCAATCGAGTATGTTCAAAAAAGCCGACTGGGCGTAACTCCGTAACCGCCTTTGCCAAAGCGACCCTCGAAGATGCAACCCAGTATTTCTGTCACATTTTCCGATCTAACCAACGGCTAGCTAAGAGCGTTCTTCGAATCGAGCAGAACTGTCTTTCCTTTCGCCTTGGACGAACGCAGAAAATAGATCGCTCCGTACAAGCCCCAGACACCGGAAATACCGAGCGCAATGTACGGCTCCTTCCAGGTACCGTATCCCAGAAAAGGCACGACGAGGTAAGCGGCCATACAGGCCAGATTCGCGAAGAGGCCAAACCCGGGAATCAGGAGATGCCTGACGAAGGAGTAGTCCGGGCGCTTGTGGAAGGCGACGATGCATAGGAAACAACTCAGCGCGTAGAGGATGAAAGTGCCAAAATTAGAAGTGAGCGTGACGGCCAGGATGGAGCTGGGCAGCGCTGCCAACTGTTCATGCGTCGTATATCCGAAGCTGGAGAAGATACCCCTCGGCAGCGCGGCGATCGTGGCATCGGTGGGAGCGCTGCCGTCGGCGAAGTAGAGGGAGACGCCGACAACTCCGATGACTGCGGATATGATTGCCAGGGTCCAGATGGCGCGCCGGGGCGAGAGAGATCCGGCATGCAGAATCCCGAAGTGCTCAGGCGCCTCATCATCCTTACCCATCGCGTAAGTCACGCGGGCGCCAGTGTTCATGCAGCTCAGCGTGGTGCCGATCAGCGCCAAGAAGACGGTGAAGGCTTCAGCAAGCATGAAGTACCTGCCATTGCCGTGGCCCAGCAAGGCGTCGCCGACAATAATCATCATGTCGCCGACGGGGGCCGCTGAGTTTGCAGCGCTTTGCATCGTATATCCGGAATTGAGGAAGTAATTAGCCGCGAAGTACTCAATCAGATAGCACACCACCCCCTGGATCAAAAGTGAAGCAATAACGGCGATGGGTATGTGTTTGGTTGGATTTTTTGCCTCGCCTCCCATCGACGTTACCGATTCGAAGCCGACCAGAATGAGGATTGCCACTGTGGCCTGGATGAAGATGAAGCTCACCTTGTGCGGCGCAACTACTGAGGAAGCCGAACCGTGGGAAAGAAAGTTACCGCTTGCGTCCTTCTCCGGGTAGTCGATGGTGAATGGAACCGGTTTGCCGGCTTTGTCGAGCAGCGGCAACGGGTTTCCGCTTGCGTCGCGGACCGTCGAGCTATCCTTGGCTGTCTGAAACTGGTAAGAGTAAGTGGCCAGCGTCTGCGAATCGTACTGGAAGGCCGCAGCGCCTGCGGGATGGTTGGCGCGATAGCCGACAGCCAGCACGCTGAACACCAGCAGCGCCGAGATCTGGATCACGTTAATGGCGATGTTGACCGCGGTTGATGCGCCCGCGCCCTTGGCAGCGATCCAAGCGACAAAGAAGGAAAAAACCACTGCAACCAGCGCCATGAAGACCGGGCCTGGATTTGAGCCGCTCATGAAGGTGGGATAGAGGAAGCCGACCACATAGCCCACAAAGACACCCGTGGTCGCTACCATCACTCCGGGATAGACCCAATAGTAAAGATGCGAACCCCAGCCGACAATAAACTTGGCGACGCGGGCATATTTGAAAGCCTTGTCTTTTGAAAGCAGGGCTTGCTCAGCGTAGTAGTAGCTCGATCCTGTGCCGGGATAGAGCTTCGAAATCTCGGCGTACGCGACCGCCGTGGCCAGGCAGAGCAGAAGTGCCACAACAATGCCAAACCACATGGCCGGAGAGGTTGTTCCCTCGGTGGCCTGCAAATAGAATGTCAGCCATAGGAAGGCGCCGGGAGCGATGAGCGCCATAGCGTTGCTGGTCAGGCCAGTAAGACCTAGGGTGGCCTGCATCTGCGGTGTTTCTTGGTCTGCCATGAGCATTCTCCTGGGAATTGAATTCGAATGGCTGCTATCGGTAGTTGCACTGAGGATCCCTATAAGACTCGCCCGACTTTGAGTTTAAAGTCAGGCGGGATGTGGGGTTATCGAATGGATAGCCGAATACTAGAACTGATGTAGTAAGGATCCAATGAAGAATTGGACATTAGTCGCGAAGCCTTCGATCCCTTGGCCTATTTTCATCTAAGTGATGGACAACCCACAGTTATTCAAACACTCAACATACGGACATCATGATGCACTCATTTCTTGCTTATATTGCAGCCAGCGGGTGCTCGGTAGTACCGTAATCCTCAACATCGCAGCTCAAGAACACGCGAGAGGGTTTGGGCCCGCACTCGGCATTTCGACGCACAGCCGAGGGCAACTGATGAGAGCGCAGGCTGGTTGTGACGACTTCTGTGCGGTGAGGATTGTGGCAAACCGACCGATAACCCTTACGCCATCCTTGCGGAAAATGTGGCCTTATTGAACTTGGGCGGGGTGATTTGCCTTCTGATCGGATTTACTTCGATGGCGTGGTTAAGCAAAGCTGTTTCCAAGACGTTCTAAGGGGATACATCTCATGCAGCGTGCATTTCTCTTCGGTTTGAGCGTGGTTGCGCTTTTTGGGGCGCTCTCGCCAGTAGCACTAGCCAGTGTGACGAACCCTGATAACTATCCGTTGCGTGTGCATATCCTCAAGTACACTTCACAATCTGACCGCAGCCGGGGGGGGAAGGACCCTACGGGCATGCCGGACTTTGTCAACGGGCAGGGAGTGGCGGACCTTTTTGAGAACGGCGAGCCCCGCGGCCTTGAATTCACTTTTAGTTGCACCGATCCCCCAAAAGCATCGAGCGGGTATGGGAGTTTCCCCGCAAGATGGAAAAGGAAGGAAAAGACCCTGGAGATCCTGCTGCCGCAAGCCGGCAAGCCGTGGAATTGGGTGTCGTGTGACCTGCGGACTGAGATGACGGCTGGGTTGGTCTTCTGTTGGAAGAACGGCACCTTGGCGGTGGAAGCGGCCAAGGTGCTCAAAAATTGGATGGTAGAGCATCAGTATAACCCAGAAGAAGGCAAGGACGAGCCCGTGCTGGCAGCTGGCGAGTTGCCGGGACCGGAAGGGACAGGACCAAGCGATCCGCAACTCGCAGGCCCGGAGTAGAGCAAGCAGAGCGGCGAATTGCTCATGTCCTCTACCCTGGAACTGACTCAGAGGCCTTTGCTCAATCCGGTTTGAAGATCGAAGGATGAATAATCAACTGTGGAAACTGCCCCTTCCACTGCCGGCGAACGTTTTCATGGGATTGGGTCAGCAATCACTTGAAGCTAGATCGATTCGCTAAAACGATAGGCTATGTGGGATGCGGTAAGAAGCGGCCCGATACGTCAGTAAAGAAACCTCCCACTTGAATCAGCCGCGCCCGCGTTGCTGCTCGCTTAGAGAGATTTGACTCGGTACGTCGGCTGCACGGAGAATGAGCCCCTGGAATCCTGGATGACGCGCATCAAGAGCAAACACCGTGAGCTCAACCTCTTGATACTCTCCGCTCAGAAGGACCATATCGATCGTTTTGGCTTCGATACATGTCGTTGCCTCCTCCAACAAGCGATGACCGAGCCACGACGCGCATGCAATCACACTCCAAGAGACAATCAAAAGCTTTCCCGTTAAACGCATTTTCAGTACCAACTTGCAATAACGCGAACTGTTGCTTGAGACTTGAAATGACGGAGGGGGCCGCTCATCGATGTTCAGTTTGCCTTTTTCATTTCACGTCCATAAACCTAGCGCTTGATCAATGTGCACATTATGCTTGGAAGCTTCTCGGCTGGGGCATCTTTTTTGCTATGGGGACGATCTCGTCTCTCGCCTGATTCGAGCGCGCCGGAGCCGCTCTTCGGTTAGTCCGTGTAGGAAATGAATCTTTTTTCACTTCCGATAGTTCAAGGAATGAGCGGCGGTCGAGCTTTTTCATTCGGGTGCATATAGGTTGGTGGGCGGAACTGCATCCGCGGGTCGGCTGCTTGAATCTCAGGAACCTTGCGGTGCCAGTAGCCGGGGTCGACCTCGCACATGAAGTGCAGGTACTGGTCCTAGGAATAGCGCGATGTTTCGATCTTGTGCTTCAGGTCCGCGATTTCCGGCCAAGGCCAGAACACCCGACGAAGCAGCCACAACAGCGCGCCTCCACTCATGCAAGCACCTCAAACTCAAAGGCTGCCGAGCAGACCACGCGGACTTCGCACGATGAGCACTCGTGCTTCGTTGCCGGGCCCTCTTGAGACTGGATGATACACCACATTTATCGGGTCTTCTGCCTCAATACGACATGAAGCGGACGATTTCAGCCAATCGGTGCTATCCGCAACTCAATCCTGCCGATGTCGAGCTTGAGCCGCTCCTTTCCGAGCCCACGGAGACTCCGCAAACCGATCTCGAAGATGTCTTTCCCGATTAGGTGGAACCTCCAAATCAGACTTTCATTTGCTCCTCAGTCCACAACCCCACTCAACAATAGTTAAACCGCCTCTGGAAGCTCGTTAAATCGGTAGCCGACATAAGCTTCAGTCAGAAGATACTGTGGATTCTTCGGATCATCTTCGATCTTGCTTCGTAGTTGTCGTATGAATGTTCGAAGGTACTCGAGCTCGTGGCCATATTCCGGCCCCCAGACAGCCTTGAGTAGGCGAGCATGCGGGATCGGTTCGCCGGCATGCGTCATCAGGTAATGCAGCATCTCGAATTCTTTGGGGGTGAGGTGAATCAAGCGTCCACGCTTCAACAGCCGGTATTTCACCGGATCTAGTTCGAGCTTGCCATATCGAATCGGCGCGTCCAGATTCGACTCCTGAGCACCTCTTCTCCGTACAGCTGAACGAACGCGCGCGATCAATTCCCGAAGCTGAAAGGGTTTGGTAATGTAATCATCGGCTCCTGCGTCCAAAGCCAGAACCTTGTCATCTTCGCTATCCATCACAGTCAGCATCAGGATGGGCAAGCGTGCGATCGCACGGCGAATTGCCCGGCAAGCTTCTACGCCCCCCATCCCTGGCATATCGACATCCAACAACACCGCATCAAACCAAGTTAGGCGAACGAGAGATAGCGCTTCCTCGCCACGACCTGCCTCCACAACCGTGAAACCAGATTCAGAAAGAGTCACGCGCAATGCACGTCGCGTGGAAATATCGTCGTCCACCACGAGCACGACGCCTTGAACTACAGTCGCCGGTATCTTAGTCAACCGTTCCTCCTTGAGCCCAACGGAAGAGACACAAAGAACGTCGTTCCTTCTTTTTCATCGCTGATGACCCACACATGACCATGATGGGCTTCAGCGGCCTTCTTTACTACCGAGAGTCCGATACCCGTGCCGGGTACCGAATCCACCATGTCAGCTGCACGGTAGAATCGATCGAAAATCCGCTCCCTATCATCAAGCCGGATCGTCGACCCGAAGTTATGCACAGAGAGCAGTACCTCGTTACGACTCCTCTTCGCTCGCACCTCGATCAACGTGTCCGGCTTGGCATATTTTCTTGCATTGTCGATGAGCTGTGTCAGGATCATGCCGAGCAGTCCACGGTCCGCTCGCAAAGCTAGCCCCTGATCTTCCACAACAACTTTAATCCGGTCTTGTTCTGTATTCATGCCTCGAGCGGTTAGAACTTCCTGGACCAGTTCCTCGACATTTACTTCTTCTGTCTCAAGTCCGAGCCGTGCCGCCTCAAGCTTTGCTGCCTTCAGCAATCGGGTGCAAAGCTCGTTCAAGCGGATGGCTTCACGCTCAATGACACAGGCTAGATCGGTCTGCGCCCCAGCAAGCGTACCAAGCGCAAGCAGACCTGAGCTCGCTGTCTGGACCGCCGTAAGCGGCGTCTTAAACTCATGTGCTAGCGCATCCATTACGGCTGCTCGCATTTCCTCGCTCCTTCTCGCGGTCTCTGCCCTCTCCTCTTTTTCAAACCACTTATGGCGGTCCATGGCGATCTCGGCAAGTGACGCAACAGCATCGACGACCAAAGGGTCGATGCGTCCCCTAACAACTAAAGCCCCCACAGGTTCTTTGCCAGCGCGCAGAATACGTTGTCCGACCTCTGGGCGCGCATCCGCTCCCGAGGCGTCGCGGAAGTAACACTGCTTGGCAAGATCCTCCTCGCCCTCTCTCCACTCCCCCATCCTGTCCTGCCGACCAAGATTCAAGTCGAACAAAGCAACAGCCTCTGCCCCGAAGATGCGATGAATCAAAACAACGAGTTGCGGACCAGGTGCCACGCGCATGTCCAGCAACAAGGAACACCTGCTCAGTTCATACAATTGCGCCATTCCTTTGCGATGAATGGCGGCTTCCATCGCATGTTTCAATTCCCGCGCGGACAGCCTGCTGATTGAAACCGCAGCTAGCTGAAGAACTCCCAGGGCTACCCACCCCTGAGGATCGTTGATTCTAAAACTAAAAAGAGGCGGCAAAAAGAAGTAGTCAAGCAACGCGACCGCCGCCAGCGACGTAATCGACGCCGGCCAGAAGCCGAAACGCAGGGCCACCGCAAGCACAACAGCAATAAATAGAAACCCAATGATCAGTGAATTTGCTCCGAGAGCAAATCCACAATAGGTCAGGATGGCAAGAGCGGAACAACCAACAAAGCATCGCCCCATCAGGCGGAGGCTTTGCGCTCGTCTAGTCCGCGAAGAGAATAACGGCCATCTCGAGGCCATCTGATTTGCCATCTGCCCCGCTAAATGACAGAAAAACACTCATAAGAAGCTAATGAAAGAATAAACAGAATCCCGTGAGTGAGGCATGAAGGATATATATTGAATCCATGTGGGAGTGCGGGGAGTGCTCTGAACAACGACTCCCCACAAATGCGCACAGCACATCGTGTGGACAGCAATAGAAGTGAATGAAATTACTGTAGATGCGCCGGAGCTGAGGCTGCCCCCAGCTGGCCGTACTTCATCGAAAGGACACCCGACTCGTTGGCTTTGTAAATATAGTACTCATAAAGATTACGTGCTGAATCCACAGGTCTCGGATACTTAGCAGCCACCCCCATGACGTTTTCACTCCGTCGATCCCACTCCCTTTTCTCTTCCACGGCTTCTTTCAGATAGCTCTTTTGCTGTTGGTCGTAGTAGCCGGCAAGGACTCTGAATTGTTCCGGCGTATGCGCCTCGCGCAGCATCTGTTTCAGTTGGCTGTGCGTGTAAGGATTGCTGCTTTGGGGAGAAGAGGCTGTCACTTGCGCGCTAGCCACGCCCGTGAGCAAGAATGAAACAACACATGCTTGTAGCAGATTGCCCTTCATGTTTGAACCACCTCCATAAGTAAGTATCGGTGACACAACGTGAAGGGCGCATGAGGATCGAGCCATAACCTATATAAAACCTGTGGGAGAATACAGTCGTGTGCTCGCGCGTATGCCACCTAGACGCGGATCGATCACGCTCATCGCATGAACAAGATTTCGTCGCGTGAGTAGATGCTACTGGCGCTAAGTCACACAACTGCAGGCGCGTCTTCAGGTGCATATGTCTGCTACTAGCAACCGTCTCCTAGTAGTAGGTATCGCGCAGAGCGCGAGCATCCTTTACCATCGATAGAAATCGATGCGCGAGCTCGCGGATACGATCCTCCTGACGAAAGTGCAACGCCTCCTTTGGAAGCATCTCTCCGCCAACGCCGATAGCCGTTGCGCCAGCCAGGATAAAGTCGGTCGCGTTTGCCTGGCTTACGCCCCCGGTTGCAATCAACGGAATTTGCGGAAGTGGAACTTTGAGCGCTCGCACATATTGAACTCCACCCACATGACCGGTGGGGAAGATCTTGACAAAATCTGAGCCGGCCTTCCAGGCGGCGATGATTTCCGTGGGGGTAAGAGCTCCCGGAAGGACAGCGACGTTGGCCATTCTGGCATGCGTCACCACTTCTGGAACGAATCCCGGGCTCGTCAGAAACCTCGCACCCGCGTCCACGCTCTGCTTTGCTTGACTTTCATCCAGTACTGTGCCCGCACCGACTGCCATATCTGGAAAACGCTTTGCCAGATTGTTAACGATTTCGATCGCTCCAGGCACTGTCAAGGTGATTTCAACGATCGGGATTCCAGCGGCATAGACTGTCTCGGCTGCGAAATACGCAAGATCCTGAGATGCGACTCGTACGGAGGGCAGAATGCCTATCTCCTTGATCAGCTCGCACACTTCTTCTCTTTTCATTGATCCAACCTCATTGCGTTCATATGCTAATCGACAAGAGCGGCCAAACGATTCAAAGGCAAGACACCAGTCACTGGATCACCTCACGTCCTACGGCTAGGTTCAACTGACTGGCTGCTGTCATATAGGCGCCAACTAACTGCAAATAAGCCAGCTGCACCACGCGATAGTCGCTCTGCGCATTCAGAAAATCCATCAAAGATGCTCCTCCGTGCTCGTAGGAAAAGGTAACGGTATCTCGCACTCGCGTTGCCTGGTCCTTGTATCTATCGCGATAAGGAGTCAGGAGCGCTATGTTGCTTCGCACCTGTTCATACGCCGAATCGACGTCACTAAAAACTTGGGCACGCGCAGCCTCGCTCGCCCGCTGACTGCGGCTGATATCTATCTGGGTCCGTTGCTTCTCGCCCTGGTTGCGATCGAAAATACGAAGCGGAATGCTTACACTGGCACCCAGTGTTTGAATCCCGTTCGGATTGTTATTCGATGAGTTATACGTATACCATCCGCTGAACGTCGGGTCTGTTGAGCCATTCGAGACTGCCAATTTGTGATTGGTCTGAGACTGCTGAATGGTCTCAAGCGCAGCCTGCAAATCTGGCCGCGTATCAAGCGCGATTTGGCGGAGGTCATCTAAGGGCTTTAGCGCATCGGAAAAGTCGAATGAGGCTGTTACATCGAATTGATCGACAGGCGTCCGGTCGTTGAGAAGCTGCAGCAGCTGGATCTTTGCTGTGCGCAGGTTAACGATTGCAGTTTGAACTTCAACCTCGTATTGCACCCGCAAGAGCTCGATGCGGTCGAGGTCGATCTGGGCGATATCGCCCGCCTTGAACCGCTCGCGGCTGATCTCGATGAGCTTGTCGTAGTATTCGACATCTGTTTTTGCAAGCTCGAGGATGGCTTTCTCCTGTAATGTACCGACAAACGCCGCCCTCAGAGTGAACTCGAGGTTGCGCTTCAGGTCCTCATGCTGGGATTCGGCGATGCGCGTGCCTTCCTTGGCGCTTTCAAGACGCAGCTTCCGCTTGTGGTCGCGCTCATGAAGGTAACTGAGCGTGGGGACAACATCCGTGCCCTTGAAAGGCGCCCACGTCCCATCGTGCGGCGCAATTTGTGTGCCATCGGTTGAAAGAGTGAACTGCGGATTAGGCCGTAGGTAGGCCGTGATCTCCTCGGCCTGCATCTCATCAACATTCAGAGCATCGGCTTTGAGAACAGGATTTGTGGCTTCAAACTTCGACTTCACCTGCTCCCACGTGAGCGGCTCCTGCGCACGGACAAAGCCTGCGCAGGAAAGCATGCACAAGACGCAAGTCCCGATGCGCGGTCTGAAGACACCAACAATCTTAGCCTTCAAGTGACGCCTCCGGTTCAGGCAGTTTATCGGTGTCGTGCGCGAACCACACGTACAAAGTCGGCAAGAGAAAGATACCTATAACTAAGTTGGCAAGCAGGCCACCGACAATCACGATGGCAAAAGGCCTTTGGGAGTCTGAGCCGATGGCATGCGATAGAGCTGCGGGCAAAAGGCCCAGCGTGGCCACAAGCATCGTCATCATGATGGGGCGAAGTCGCAAGACTGCGCCTTCCACAGCGGCGCCTTCGACGGTGTAACCGCGTGCTCGCAGTTGGTTGATGAATTCGATCATGATTACGCCCGCCTGGACTGAGACGCCAAAGAGTGCCAGAAAGCCCACAGCCGATGAGACAGAGAAGTTGGTGTGCGTGATGAACAAGGCAAGCGGGCCGCCGATCGAGGCCATGACCACGCTGATGAGGATCAGCATGGCCCACTTGAACGAGCGGAACATCGTGTAAAGAATTAAGAAGATCACCATGACGGTGACGGGAACAACGATAGCCATGCGCTTGTTCGCTCGTTTCTGGCTCTCGTATTCGCCGGCCCACTCGAGATGATAGCCCGTGGGAAGTTGGACGTTGTGCTCGACCTTGTGGATTGCCTCTTCCACGGTTGAGCCGAGGTCTCGCCCCTGCACAGAGTACTTGATTGCGATAAAACGCTGACCTGCCTCTCGGTTGACTTGCTCGGCGCCGTCATTAGTAGTCGCTGTGGTGATCTGCGCCAGGGAGACGCGTTCACCTGAGGGCGAAAGCAGACGGACGTTTTCGATGGCTTCGCGGGTATCTCGATATTGCTGTTGAT
>CAZPEZ010000119.1:0-11537 GCA_964585715.1 uncultured Occallatibacter sp. | reverse complement strand
GTCCGAAACGAGTCCACAACCACGACAGCGGGGTTGGCCTTTTCAACTTCCTTGGCAATCTCTTCCAGCACCACGCCCAGGTCCTTTTCGAGCACAACCTGACTGAGGTTGATGAAGCGGATGGCGCCCGGCAGCTTGGTCGGATCGAAGAATGTGTATTGTTGCTGGTATCGCAGCATCTTTATGGCGGATTCGCCGAGGACGGTGAAGTAAAGAGCAGGACGCTCCGCAGTCGCATTGGCAAATACGAACTGGTGTGCCAGCGTCGTCTTCCCGCTTCCCGGCGCGCCCGCGATGATGTTAAACGAGAATTCCGGAAGACCACCGCCCACAATTTCGTCAAGGCCGGGAACTCCGGTGGGTAGTTTGTTAATCTTTACCTTCTCTTGTGCGCTCACACTTTTCTCCCGTTCTCTAACTGTGATCGTCGAACACAGTACTTGGCCACTGAACCCGCAGCAGGCTTAGCGTCAAGGCTTCGCCCAAGAAGACAAAAAGCAGTCCGAGTAACCGAGCGATGAGAATGACTCCGTGATCGTCGCCGGTCTGATTCTTGTCATTGTCGATTTGAGATTTAAACTTGCCAAGGCCTCGTATAGACCCATCCGCCGCGATCTGCGTGGCGCCAAGGCTGGGAGCTTCCGGCTTGGCCAAAGCCAAAGCGCGAGAAGCGAGGGACTCAAAAGCCGCTACTCCCGCAAACGCACCAAGGCCCTGGCGCAGCTTTTCATAGACGCGAAGAGTTGCAGACTCCATTGATTCGGAGAATTTGCCCGTTTCGGCTTCGTAAGAAAGAAGGCGCCGGGCCAAATCTTGCGTCTTTAAATGAATAGTCATTATCAACCGTGTAAGCTCTCCAAGCAGAAGGCTTCGATGTCCGCTACACGTTTCGCAGGAAACTTACGGTGTCGTTTCGTCTATTCCTATGCGCCCCCCCGATGGATGTGTTCAACCGCCAGAGCCACTCTGGTGGGAGCGCTCGCTGAATTCAATTCAGATAGCCATTGGTCTGTGGAGTAGGTGCAACTTCTTGCGATCCGCCTGCCTTGCTTCGGATCAGTGTGAAAATGTCTAGCACTGAAGCAATACTGCGAATGTTGCCGGCAACACTCGTAAGTCCCTCTTCCATGCCGGGATGCTTGTCCGCCAGAGTTTGAATACGTTCACTCACACTTCTCAGGTGATCAATCTCCAGCAGAAGGTCCTCGAAAGCCGCAGCCATCGCCATCCCATCGCCTACCGGGTCTCTCGTGTTTGCTGGAGTTGTGGTTGCCGGTGTCTCGGCGTCAACCTGAAGCCGTAAGTCTTCGATCAAACGCAGAGTTGTTGCCTCACCGAGGAAAGTTAGAAACAGCCCAAGTAGTTGCGCAATCAGAATGATTCCGGCTTCGCCGTCCTCATCCGGGGCCGTTTGAGAGTCAACTTGGCCAAGACCGCGCAAGCACCCATTCGCCGTAACCTGCACGGAGTCGAGCCGGCAAGACTCCGACTTGGCCAGAGCCAAAGCGCGAGAAGCGAGTGTCTGAAAACCGTCAACTCCCACGGCTGTGCCGAGTTGTCGGCGCAGCTTCTCATAGACGCGCACACTTGCTGGTTCGGCTTGCAGTGAAGTAGTGCTCGAATCCGCCTCGCAAACAACGAGACTTCGGGCCAAATCACGCGTCTTTTTTGGAGGAAGCATTGGTTCCCTTTCGTTACGCACTGCTCCGCCCCGCTTAGGCGTTCAGCGCCCCGGCCATGATACTCCGATGCCCACTTTATTCAATCCACTCGCGCGCGAAGCTGTCAGCACGCGTATTTCCTCAGTTTTTGAGGAGCCTGCAAAACGGATGCTTCTTCTGTTACGTCACCCGGCAGCTGGTCGTGCAGAACCACGTTCATGAGGGATTTGTGAACCCGGATACGGCCGTTGTATTCGATAAAGCCGAGCTTTCGGAAGTGGTTCATGAAGAAGCTGACGCGGGACCGTGTTGTCCCGATCATCTCCGCCAGGGTCTCCTGCGAAATCTTGGGAATCAGCGGTTCCGGTTCGCCTGGCTTGCCAAACTCCGCCATCAGCAACAGAATCCGCGCCAGCCGCTTTTCGCTGGAGTTGAATAGTTGATCGACAAGGTCAGCCTGGATACGCATACTTCGGCCTAGCAGAAACTTCAAAAACAAGTCGGAAAAATCGTGCTCCTCGTGCATGACGCGGATCATCTCTTCCCGGTTGATCTTGAGCGCGGTGCAGGCGGTCAAGGCGGTGGCTGTGGCCAAACGCGGTCCATGAACCGCGGCGAGCGACTCCTCTCCCACAAAGTCACCTACGGAGAGGAGCGTGATGGTCGCTTCCTTGCCGGATGGCGAAACGACCGTGACCTTTGCGCGGCCCTTCTGAAGATAAAAGACAGCGTCCGCAGGGTCTCCCTGCGAAAAAAAGAGCTGCTTGGGGGCGAGTTGCACGATTCTTCGCCCCAGGCCAGCCTGTGCCAGAAAGGCGGCGACATCAAATGCCGGCTTCTCAAGTTCAACCATTTGGCGCCTTTCCGCTTGCGGGATCGACGAGCTCAACGTTGGGACCTTGACCGCATCGCCACCGGTTAACAGCGAAGGTGTCATGCCGAGCATGAAATCTTCATCAATGATCAAAGGTGCAAATGCCGGAAAATGCTCAATTAATTGAAGATCCATGGCATTCCACCGGCTCCACACCCCACGCCGTATTTTGACACAGGTTCTCACGCAACGAGGAGTTCACTCTGTTCAATTTTGCTCACTTTTCAAATCTTTTTCGGGCCTCCCCGCCGGTGCCAACCAGCGCTGACAGAGCGTTACACTTTCCAGGACAGAATTGTAGGGAACTAGTTTATGTAGGGTCAGATCGGGCGACGAAAGTGGATGTTCATCTCGATGCCCTCGCAGGCAGCACAAAACCGGGTGGCGCGTGATCGAGATTCGTTTCCGATGCCTTGGATACCAGGCGACCTGATCGATGTGCAAATACCGCTTACCAATGTGATGTCTCAATCGCCAGGTCAAGTACAGGTTCTCGCAGCGAGGGTCTTCCGTGTCAACCGTCACTCTCCTGCTGCGAGGGTCATATATCTCAAGCGCTACACCATAGAACGGGGCTCTTGCATCGAGCGTCTTCCGTCTCAATCTCTGTCACTGGGCAATCTCATGCAACCGAACAATTCTTGAGCGAACTGAGATGAGGGTGACGCGGCCTGCGAGTCGCGGGCTGCCCAATTATTGAACATTTCGTTCTGGCTCAATTTGGAGTGCGAACCTCACAGCCAATATTATTCGCCGCTAGGTAGCATAATCAGCCTGGATCGTGACGGCTAATCCCTCTTCCGGACCCTGACGTCATCGGTGACTAAGAGATGACATCAGGGCCACCGTTTCGAGCAGGTTGCGTACTCGTAGATTCCACCGCTGTTTTGGTGCCATCGGGCGTGTCACACGAACGTTACCCCGAAAGTTCTGTCGTGTGTTGCAAATCACAGTCGCGAGATTGGTCTCACCCAACAATGCAATCGAAGAAGAGAATCGTCCATGCATGTTCAGAACGCACCACGGATGAATTACTTCGGAGGAGTCGGGCCGGCGCAGACTCTTGGTCCCTTCAGACTGGAGATGCCGATACCCACTGAATGGGACCTACTGCTCGCCAAGCTTGCTCTCAGCGATTCACAGGCGCTGGAAGCCGTCAAATCGGACGGAGAACAAGGCGAACGACTTCGCAAGTTTGTCTTCAGGTCCTTCACGCACCACTTTGTACCCGAAGAAGTGATCAAAGCTGCGAGTCGTCGTCGAAAGGAGAAGCACCTCGAGGCTTCGCGGACGAGTCAGCCAGGAGCGATCGATTCAAGCGCTGCAGCAACACTTTCCAGTGGGCCGGCCTGAGCATGCGCGTCATTACATCGTTCTTTTCTGTGGAGAGTCAACGGCTTGGTCTTGACCGTCCCGTGGATGCCGCGCCAGGCGTTTCAACCCCAGCTATCGCTATAGACCTTATGAATGGCTGCCGTGAATGGTTAGGCATGCACGAAGGACAGAGTCGCATTGCACCCTTGGGGAAGTCGAGCCCGCATCTCAGACCATCGCACAGAAAGATAAGATTGAAGGTCGTCTTCTCCGCCAATCTCATGGAATGAACTGTTCTTCGCAGAGGAGCAATAGTGAAGCACTCGAGAAGCATGCTCGGTCGATTGACTTGGAGCTGCGTAAGGACGTGGGGGGAGGGCAGCTTCCAACCTCAATGACTAGCTCACGAACAGAACCCAAAGAACTGGCTTGGTGCAAAACTCTCAGGGTTTGATTTCCCCGCACGTCTCCGACTGTCAAGACTGGCACTCTGTGCGAGAGGAACCGAGTGTTCCAAAAGGAAGTCTTCCGCAAAAGCCAACTTTGTCGTGCCGTTCGCGTCGTCTTCCGAAAGGATAGCGGTTGCTAATTCGATCCGTATAGCAGCCGACATCCTCTTCTTAGCCTGGATAGGCGGCGGCTCTTTCCGCACCACGGCTTGAGGATCAGTCTTGTCACAACTCGTAACAAGGCGCATGGGGGCCTCCTGTTAGAGACTGCTGAGAATTACCGCTGGACAACGTAGATGCGGGATGCAGTACCGCCCAATGACTTGAAAGATTTTCGCGCTTGGGGCGAATTCGGTCTTACTCAGATCGTCGGTCAGGCAACCTGACGGGGGTAACCAAGGATAGGTAACTAATTACGCCGAAATATTTATTGTGTCAAGATGCCCCTCAATTATTTTCTGAGGCACTCGCTGCGATCTACAACGATTCAGACCTAAGTCTGCTATAAGGTTATCAGGGTGTAAACGTTTAACTCGCGTCATTCTAGATAGCAGTTCGGAAATCTACAGGTAGGCGGCTAGAGAGTACGGCTGAGAGTGGAACCTGTTTCCCTACTCTCTCTCAGCCCAAATCTGGCCGAGCGGTTGTTTAGTTAGATTGTAGGAACTCCCCCCAGCTAGATGTAATTGGAGTTAACAAGTCCGCAATTTAGGCGCATACTTCTCGGCCATGGAGGCGCTCAATGCGCTCTGGATCGGGATCTCGCCGACAAGACCGCGGGACATCCTGCCAACCGAAACAGGAAGCTCCGACCCGTCAAACACCCGCCGCCGTTCAGCTGCAGTCTGTCCTCGAGAACCTGTTTGCACTTTCGCCCGACGCGATCTTCATCACCGACTCCGAAGGGGTGATCCGCGACGCCAATCCTCGATCGGAGGAGCTGTTCGGTTATACGCCGCTGGAGCTTCGCACTAAATCCATTGACTGTCTGGTTCCTGAGCGCTTTCGCAAGAACCATCCCAGGTTTCGCAGGGACTTCATTGCCAATTCGACAGTTCGGCAGATGGGTGCCTCTTTGAGCATCTTCGGGTTGCGCAAAGACGGTACCGAGTTCCCAGTCGACATTATGCTCAAAAAGATCGAGAGCTCACTCGGCGGCGTAGTCGTCAGCTTTGTGCGGGACATGACAGCCCAATACGCGACTCGAGAGGCGGCGCAGCGCAATGACGAGCAGTTCCGCACTGTTGTCAGCAGTGTCCTCGACTACGCCATCTATGTTCTCGATCTCACAGGTCATGTGAAAAGCTGGAACTACGGCGCCGAGCGAATCACGGGGTACACGCGCAAGGAGGCTTTGGCGCTGCATCTGTCCAGGCTCTTCACACAAGAGGATCAGGATCGAGGCCAACCTGCCAAACTAATCAATCTTGCCGCAGTTCAGGGGCGCGTGGAGAACGAATGTTGGCGTGTCCGCAAAAACGGCTCACGATTCTGGGCAGATAGCACGCTCACTTCGATTCGAAACTCGGCCGGCGAGATCATCGAGTACGTAGAGGTCACCCGCGATATTACAGATCGCAAGCGTACCGCAGATGCCCTGGTGTCTCAAATCAGCGACGAGTTGCAGGCCAGCTCCGAGGCCTTGAAAGAGAGCGATGCGCGCTATCGCACCGTGTTCCACACCAATCCTGAGGCGGTCGCAATCTCTCGAGTGAGCGATGGGATCATCGTCGATGTGAATCAGGCCTTCCTCGACGTCACAGGTTATGGACGCGACGAGGTCATCGGGAAAACGACAACACAACTTCGAATCTGGGACGCTCCCCGCGATCGCTACACATTAGTCGAAGTGTTGCGTCACGATTCATCCTGCCGGGATATGGAGTTCCGGTTTCGACGCAAGAACAATGAGCTCTTCTGGGCCCGTTTGTCTGCATCCTTCGTCGAGGTTGACGGCGCCCGGTGCATTCTCTCGTTCGCGCGCGATGTCTCAGAGTCGAAGGTCGCAGAGGAGAAGATCAAGAATCTAGCGTTTTACGATCCCTTGACCGGATTGGCGAATCGCCGTCTGCTCCTGGAACGATTGATGCCGATCGGCGTACCGCGTCCGCGGACAAACCGAAAGCGGGCTCTGCTCTTCATCGATCTTGACGATTTTAAGACGTTGAACGACACCCTCGGTCATCATATCGGCGACCTCTTGCTTCAAGAGGTTGCTCGACGGATCGCCGGGTGCGTGCGGAAAAACGATACCGTTGGCCGCCTCGGCGGAGACGAGTTCGTGATCATGCTGGAGGACCTAAGCGAGATCTTCGAAGTCGCCGCCGCGCAGGCCAAATCGGTCGCCGAGAAGATCCTCGCGGCCACCGCGCTTCCGTATGCGCTGGAGAATCATGATTGCACCAGCGCAGCGAGCATCGGGATCACCGTGTTTGGCGAAGATGCGAAAAGCAGCAACGAAGTTCTGCAACAGGCCGATATTGCGATGTATCAAGCAAAGGCGGCAGGGCGCAATACGATTCACTTCTTCGCACCGAGCCTACAAGCCGCTGTGAATGCCCGCGCATCGGCGGAAGACGATATTCGCCGGGCGATCAGGAGCGGCCAATTCGTTCTCTATTACCAGCCGCAGATGGATAGCGGCCGCTTGATAGGCGCCGAGGCTCTGCTGCGCTGGAATCATCCTCGACGAGGCGTTGTCTTTCCAGGAGAGTTCATCCCATTGGCCGAAGACACGGGATTGATTCTTTCCCTGGGAACCTGGGCGCTGGAGGACGCCTGCAAGCAGATCGCGTCATGGGCCCATCACAAGAAGACGGAGAATCTGACCGTTTCGGTGAACATCAGCGTGCGGCAGATGCGCCATCCGAGCTTCGTTGGGCAAGTGTTGACGACGCTCGAACGAACCGGGGCAAATCCGCTCAAACTGAAGCTCGAACTCACCGAGAGTTTGTTCGTGGAGAATTTTGAGGAGATCATCGCCAAAATGTCCGTGCTCAGGTCTCATGGCTTCAGGTTTTCTGTCGATGATTTCGGCACGGGATTCTCTTGCTTGTCTTATCTAAAACGCCTACCGATTGACGAATTAAAGATCGACCGGACCTTTGTGCACGACATTGTGGCGGATGCGAACAGCGGGGCCATCGCAGAATCGATCATCCTCCTCGGACGCGCTCTGGGACTATCCGTGATTGCTGAGGGAGTGGAAACGGCAGAACAGCGGGATGCTCTAGTCGGCCTCGGTTGCAGCGCATTTCAGGGGTGGCTGTTCAGCCAGGCATTGCCTGTGAAGGAATTTCAGTCCTTGTGCCAGGCGGCTTGATAGCAGAATCGGGTCACTTCCGAGTGGCCCACGGCTCGCCCGCAACCCGTAAAAGGCTCGCTACCTGGATGGATAAGCGCGTTGGCCTGTTGAACTCGCACGACTATTCGGCCATGTGGCTCAGGTGCTGTCGATACGGCAATAGAGATTTGGTTCTCGTTCAGAATGGCTGCTACCAGCGCTCATTTCGTATGAGCGATCACGCTGAGACAGGGGTCGGCGTAGTTCCCGCGACCTCAGGCCTATCAAGCACGCAGCCCGCGCTCCTGAGCGAAGCTCAAATCTGTTCCTGGTTTTGGTGCCAACATTTTCTCGATTACGCCCGCTGGAACTGGTTTAGAAAAGTAGTAGCCTTGCCCGAATCTACAGCCCATTTGATCAAGCAAACGCACTTGCTCAATCCTTTCGATGCCTTCTGCGACGACCTCCATATTCAGCCCTTTGGCCATCCTGACAATTGATCGGACAAGTTCGATCGAGTCCCGGTTGTCGGCGTTCATATCACGCACAAACGACTGATCCATCTTCAGCATGTCAAAAGGAAGCTTTGCAAGGTGCTGGAGACTCGATAAGCACCGACTCGGCAGTGGTGAATTACGCGATGTCGAAGTGCATTCCTCCCCCATGGATGTGGACGGAAAACAGTTGCTCTTCTCCATCGTTCATGACGTGACGGAACGCCGGCGTGTCGAGGCCAGCTTCAAGAAAGAGATGAGACTTTCCGGTTGCTCACGGAGACTATCCGGGAGCTCTTCTGGATGATGGATGGCGAGGGAACTAGGATGCAGTATCTTAGCCCTGCGTTCGAAGGAATCTGGGGCTTTCCACGGGAACAAGCCTATACCGACCTGAAAAAACTCAAGGATTTCATCCACCCAAGGGGACAAGTCGTCAGTCGAGGCGACTTTCAAGAAGCAATTGTCAGGAGAACCAACTGACATTGAGTTCCGGGTTTCGGCTGGACACCCACACACGTGCCTCTCGAATCAGGCTTGGCTTCAGGTACAAAAGGGCAGTCATTCGGCTGCAGCGATTCTACCGGTCAGTAGCGCAGCATTCATCTGCGCAAGCCTGGGTGTCCCAGGTCCCCAGGGGTCCCCGCAGACAGCTCTTCGTCTGTGGGGTGGAGAGCCCCCTCTGAGCGCAGTCGAAGGGTATCGCATTTGCGATGCTGCAAGACGGACGATTGACGACATCAAACCAGATAATCGCCAGGAGACGTTTCTAGCGGTTCGGCGCAATGGAAGCACGCAGAGTTCTGTTGTCATTATGTGACTCCCAATAGAAACGAAATCGGGCATGCATTGAGCCCGTGGACGTTTGTGTTGAGGTTTTTTGAGCGCTGCTTTGTTTGCCGATGGCGCGGGTCAGTGGTGATAGCCTGTGAAACAATTGGCGACATGGATTTCAACGATTCTATTGAAGGATGGGCTCCATGCAAGGAAATCCGAAGGTTCTTGAGCAGCTGAATCACGCCCTCCGTGACGAATTGACGGCGATCAACCAGTACTTTCTGCACGCCGAAATGTCTGAGAACTGGGGCTACAAGAAGTATTCGAAGTACATCAAGAAGCAATCCATCGACGAAATGAAGCACGCCGAGATATTGATGGAGCGGATTCTGTTTCTCGATGGCACTCCAACAATGGAGCCGATGTCCTTGACGATCGGGAAGACTGTCAAGGAGATGATTGAGTCTGATTTGGCCTTGGAACATGGGGCCGTCGCTTCGTACAACGAGTCGATTCGCATTTGTGTGGAAAATGGGGACAACGGCTCTCGCGATCTCTTTGTGAAGCTGCTCAGAGATGAAGAGGGACACGTGGACTGGTTGGAAGCGCAGGTTCATCAGATTAAGGAAATCGGCTACGAGCGCTACCTGATCACTCAGACCGAAGCAGATTGAAATTCTCTCCAACATGCTGGGCGGGCTCTCGGTCATGTCTCCATCACGCGTCCAACCTGACCAAATAAAGCTGGCTCGCCGGACCCAATGGAGATGGTGGCCGATGGTCGCGATCCGGAAAATTGGGCGACGACCTCGGTGAGTGCTAATCGGCGAAGCACTCATCGAGCCGTTTGGTCTGGAAATCTGGCGCCCTAGCGAGTCTGTCTGGCAAGTAGCCGTTACAGCAGTCAATCAGGAAGCTAGTGCGGCAGCATCTAGAGGAAAAGCCGCATAGCTTCCTGATCGGTCGCAAAGATGTCGGAGTTTGGTTGTTTGCTGCAACTGCACATTTCCTGCAGACAGGAAAGCTTATTCCCAGCGTGCTGTGCGCTCCGCGTTATCAACGATGTCATGCGCCCGGTCCACGTGACCGATCGCGCGATTTCTCAAACCCCGCGATTCCGGCACGTCTTCCGCCCTCGACAAGTCGTTATGAACCTTCCAAAGTAGCTCATTGGCCTTGCGAAAACGATTGTGGGGACTTAGCGAAGTATCAATCGGAAACGGGTCGTTAAGACCTTTCCCATCATCAATCGCGGCTCGCTTGATCTCGTTGATTGCCGCATCGATCTCGCGAATCGCTTCCTGGTCATCATGTTTGACCGGACCCCATGCCCATCCATCATTCAGAAAGTGACGGGCCGCACGCAAATCGGTTAGTGCATGCAGGTAGGCGGGATGAGGCCCCGGAACTTCCTGCGCTCGAGTGATGTTCGGAGTGGTTAGAGCAATGACCCCTAAAGCCAGAATCATCAAATGAAACTTCTTAAGCATGCTTTCTCCTTGCAAGATCTGTTTGTGAACTATGTCCTTATATATACCCACGTCGCCGTTCCAAGTTGCGCCACTCCATTTGAAAATCATGAAAACAGGTGTCCAAAGTTTTCTCGGACGAGGTCCTTCACCGCCGAATCGCAGCCAACTCGTGTTTATTCTCTTCAAAAGCCTCTGATGCAAACGGTCGATACAGAGTGCAGACGCTCGTGCAGGCAGAAGGATTATCGCTCTTTGCGGGAGCGCTCTGCGTTTTGGGTGTATTGGCCTGCTCCGGTGTTCAAGCGTCTGATGCAAGTGTCCCATTCTCCGGACCTACATTGCCCTTTTCGACAATCGAACTCACAGAATGCGATCCCCGTCGGAACATCTTCTATGAGCTGGCGTTTGATCCAGTCTCTGAGCCGTTTGAGGATACCCTTCTGCGCTGGCATCTGTGGGAAGTCTCCAATTCGTTCGGCTGATTTGGCGAGGGCGGTGGCTGAGTGTCGCACCTATTCATGAATGAAGTCAAGAAACCCTAATATTCAAGCTGATGCACGCCGGCCAGCTTCACTTAGTCTGACAGTACCGATGATCGATGGTCTGCTTGATCGATGCCAGGGCGCCGTCAACAGTCTCCTGCGTTATCCCGTTCTGAATTCCGAAGAAAGCCGCATATTCCACTTCGGCTTCTGCCTGAAGAGATGAAGAACCCGCCACATGGCGAAGCAACCTGTTGAGGTCCACGTCGAAGCCGGCCTATGCAACTTTCCTACTGACGGCCTCATAGACTGTCTGATAGGCGGTTAGCTCGATTTCATACGTGATGAGAAGGCGGACCATCTCCGAAATTAACTCTTTGACTTTCGCATCATTCATGCAGGAATCTCAAGGCCCTTCGGGGTTAGAAGTTGAGCTTCAGCGCTCCCTGCAGAATGCGCGGAGGCGCGGCACCGATGGCAGCGCCGAAGGTCGAGCTCCCGATGTTGCCATCAATCGCGCTGGGGCCGCCCACGAACCACCAGAAGCGGTTTTCGGCGAAGTCCCCTATCTGACTCACGACATGGTAGGCTGTGCCCGTGTCCTCCAGGAACAAATTGTGGTCTATCGGGCTGTTTGCCGGGTGGATCGTTGCTGGGGCCTTTGCGGGTCTTTTCACCAGCATCTTGATCGGCTGGTTGATTACGCCTCGGCATCCGAATGCCGGTGACGG
>CAZPEZ010000118.1:0-12130 GCA_964585715.1 uncultured Occallatibacter sp. | reverse complement strand
TTACTAAGAGCAGTGGATGGCATTCATACGATGGCTTTGGATTCGGAATATAACCTGCGGTAGCCGGTCCTTTAGGGTCTCCATCGTTTTACACCTCGATCGGAAAGAACTCGATCTGGTCACCCCTCTGAACGTTCTGCTCTTGAATGGTTCCCGACGCCAGCTCGATCACGGAGTGGGCTGTAAGACAAGCGGACAAGCGCCAGGGAACCACATTTTTTCGTATTTTTCGGATCCGGTGCTGCCGGTCCAGGTACACCAGGTCGATGGCAAAGCGCATGCCGAAAGTGTGAACGGATTCACAGGGAACGATCCAAAGCCCCTCTCCAGGGCCGAGTCCATTGCGGCCCAGCAGGCCTTTTGAACGTTTGGCGCTGGTGTCGGCGAGTTCTGCACTTGAAGCGAGTTCAGTGTTACAAGAGATGTCGACAACTCTGAATCTGGCAATGGGCCTGGCCGGTTTGGGCGAACAGAGCCCGGCGAGGAGCCGTTCTGCCAGTCGACGTGCACCGCTCACGCGGGTAGTTCTCTCGAGGCAAGAGATGGTCCCACCCCGCCGTAGGGAATGCAGCCGTTCTGTACTTTGCTTTTCATCTCAAGTCCAAACGGCAGTCAGGCGCTGACACATTAGCCTCGCCCTGGGGACGAGGCTAATCGTGGTGCGACAGAAAATGCCCAAGTTATTATTGTGGCGAAGATCCAGTGGATGCTCCGCTCAACCCTCCACCCGAACTCATGCCGCCAGATGAGCCGCCGCTGCTGCTATCCGAAAGCGGCGTCTCTGGTTTCATGCTTTCGATGAGTTGTTCCACGGGTATCGTATCGGGCGCCTTTGGTTGCTCAATTGCCTCATCCGGCGTGTGCATCGGCGTATTTGAATTCGGCGGAAGGAAGGGCTGGGTGCGCTTTGGGAGTGCGATCTCGGTTCCGGCCGGCACAGGAGCGACGATCTCGGGAGTCACAACGACAATGAGCTCGTTGTTGTTCTTTGTCCGCTGCATGCTCTGGAAAAACTTGCCAAGAATCGGAATGTCGCCCAGGAAGGGGATCTTTTGAAACGTGTCGCTCTCTGTGTTGTTCAGCAAGCCGCCGATGGCAAAGCTCTGGCGATCGGCGAGTTCAACCTCAGTCTTGACGCGACGCACGGTAATAGCTGGCTCAACGAATCCCGAGATCGAAACCGCGTCACCAAAGTCCAGCGCGCTTACCTCCGGGGCGACCTGCAGTCGGATCGTCCCGCGCGGAGTAATCGTGGGTATGAAGTTCAGCCGGATACCATATTCTTTAAACGCGATCGTTATTGCAGTGCCACCCGAGCCTCCTCCCTGGACCATGGGGAAGGGGTACTCACCGCCGGCGAGGAAGCTACCTTGTTTTCCGTTCTCGACCAGAATATTTGGCTCGGCAAGCGATTCAGTCAGTCCCCGCGATTCCATTGCTTCCATGACTGCGCCAAGATTGAGCCCGGGGTAAAAAGCAAAGAGGTTGAGTTCATTGGTGAGCGAGAGCGTCGTCGTACCACCGACGGAGGGCGTTACTGTGGGTGATGCGAATTGTCCGGTGGTTTCCGTTGCGATCGTATTTCCAAAGCCGGTGCTGAAGACATTGATGCCCAGCTGCTTCTCTTTCGTGCGATCAATGCTGGCAAAGCGTACTTTCAGTAGAATCTGCCTCTCGGGGGCAGGCATCTTGACGTTCAGAAGGTTGACAACCTTCCCGGCGGTCGCTGCGATCAGAGCGGCTCGGCTGGAACTGCTGAGATCGTTGACCGTCCCACGCAGGTAGACGTTGCCGCCCTCCGTGGTCACGCTCAGTTCCTGGCCAGGCAACTCGGCTCTCAGTTGACGTCTCACCGTCTCAACCTGGTCGTGCGACGCAAAGGTGCTGGCGCGGACCGTGACGTTGAAGAACTGTCGGCCCCCGCCTGTGTCCCAGAGGATGAGCGTGGTCTCGCCAGCGGTCTTGCCGTTCACAAGAACCTGAGTCGGACTGACGGCCGTTGCTTCGGCAAAGTCACCGAGTCCGACGACAATCCTGGTAATTGGCCGCGCCAGATCAAGCACGACCGACTTGCCCACCGTCACCGACAGATCGTTCGCCGCGTCCTGAGTCGACGGCCCTGCCGGTTGCATGAGCGTCTGAACGCTCGCGGCCGAACCTGCAGTTGGCGTCGCTGAGTTCTGATTAGCCTGCGAAGAGGTTTGCGCTGCAGGGGTTCCAGCCTGAGCGGCTTCCGTTAACGCCTGACCCGATAGCACCGCGGGGGCGGATGGAAATAACACCGAAAAGCTAAAGCAAACAAGGCTTGCGCCGGTTCTCACCTTCACTGTTGCCCCCCGGATTGACTGAATTTCTCTTCGGATTTAGTGGTCCCGTTCAGGACGGTAATCGTGAACGGAGGTGGAGCGGCCGCCTTGGGTCTCTTTGGCCCGCTCGCGGTCGTTGCTTTGGGCTGCGGTGCCTTTTGTCCACCAAAAAGATTCGTCATAGCTGTATCCGGAACCGTCACGGTCGAGGTATCCAGGGGATTGCGCAGAACAAGCTGAATCTTCATTTGATTGCTTGCCAACGCCAGAATCTGCGCCTGTTCCGGCGTGACCAGTAGGTTGACCACCTGGACCGACTGGGGTTTGCCTTCGGCGTCTTTCTGAATGTCCTGACCGGCCGATAGGACCTCGATATTCTGCAGGAGCGTCCTGGTCTGCGTCTCCTGGTTGCCGTTCGAGTTTGGGGGCACGCCGGAAACCAGCACGTCGACCCGCATGCCCGGAGTCACGAAGCCGGCCACACCGACGACTTCATCCACTTTGATGGCGCAGGCGCGCATGCCCTCTTTAATGGTAGCGGCCAACCCGCCGCCGGAACCCAGCGGAGCCAGTCGGCTATCGAGAATCGCTTCACCCGAATAGATATTCGCGACAACGCCGCGTCCGATCGCATTTTTCTTATCCAGGATGGCGCCTGGCGGAACCTGACCCACGACCTGGACGCTGGTCAAATCGGCAGGAGCCAGGATCATCCCGAGCTTGAGGTCTTTGGCGGCAGCCACAACACTCGTTGTCGCCTGCGGCTTTGCGACATTTATCCGCGCGCCGACCATACGCACAACGAGGTATGTGCTGATCAGGGCAATCACAAGCGCGCTGAGGAGGATGATCAATAGTCTTCGGTTCATTCAGAGGTTCCTGTCTTCGTCCACTTTATGGTTGTCATCGACCGTGTCTCCGGCATGTGCGAACGTGATGAGAAACGGCGGTCATTCCGTCGAGTTAGGAATTCCCTTGGTCGGGATCCAATGAGGATTAATGACGATGAAGTATAGCATCACTGCGCGAGCGCTTCGTCAACAAAAAAAAGAACCTGTAAGCCTATAGTACCCGTGCTGTCACTGCACATTTCATTGAGTGAATACCACTCGATTTGCTGCACGCCTGTGTCTCCGTAGCTTCTCATCCTTTACCGTGTCGTCTCTAACTCATTTGCCGCGGTTCCGCTTTCACACGCGGGCTACGCTCGATGAATCATTGATCCAGGCCCAAGTTATATGAGTCTGATCTTGCCACTACTATGAGCAAGAGCAATAACCCTGTCTAGTTACTTTCGGATGCGCGACTGTCTTAAGCAGGCATGGGCATGCCGCTAACTCGCAGGTCGCAACCACAAGGACCGCCAAGGGCCTTGAGTCGTTCTTAGCTACGATGCGACAGATCAGTCCCTGGCTTTTCCAGACAAGGGCGATCAGAGGTGGACTTCCTGAGCGTGCCGCCAGGGTTCATTAAACGTAGGTAACAAAAGGCATCTCAGTCCAGAATTGCCCTTGCTCACAAAGAGACTAGCTCCATGTAAAGTAAGAACAAGCCACGTTGGAGAGGAATTCGATCCCTCTATGGGGACTTCCCAGCCGATTTCACTTTTTGCGGTACCGTCCACGACCCATCAGAAGCCAGTCTCCTTCGTGGTTTCTGGGGTGGTGCACGTTGTCGTGATCGGATTGATCGCGTACGGCTTTATTTTTGCCCCGCGCATCAATATGCGAGCCGCAGCGGACCGCTACACCATGCGTGAGGTCGACATCGAGCTGCCGGATCCAGTGCGGCGGCAGAATTCGGCTAACAGCGGCATGTATCCGGGGCAGAACTCAACGGCCCGCACGCAAACAGCGCATGACATGCCCGCTGCTCCCACTTCGAGCCCTCTTCAGGTGCCGAAGCTGCACATTGCCCAACATACGATCGTGCAGCCGGACATTCCTCCAAACCAGCTCATCAGCAAGGCAAAGCTTCCTTCTCTCCTGCTCTGGTCAGCGCAGCGGCCGAAACTCCAGCTCATTGCCCCCCCACAGCCCCAGAAACTTGCGATCAACAATACTCGCCCCGTGCTGACTCGGCCGACGGCTGAGACGCGCATCTCCGATGTGCCGATTACATCGACCCCCTTTGAATCGCGGCTGCCGATGCCAAGTCCAAGCAGTGCTTCGCCCGTGGTCGTTTCCGGAGCTACTCTCGGCGACTTGTTGCCCGAGTCTTCGTCGAAGTCGTCCCTTCAGGCCAGTTCTGCGGCCATGCTATCCATTTCAGATGAAGAGATGGCAAAGGGAACCATCGCTCTGCCTGCGGTCAATCAAACTGGGGCCGGCAATGAGAACGGCGCGATGAGACCTGGCAAAGCGGGCAATTCGTCCCAGTCGGGCAAGGGCGAACAGAACAGCACGGGAGCCGACAAAGGAGTTCAACTCAGCCAGGGCGCAGCCGGCACCACTCCCGGACCAGCTGGCTCACGCAGCGGGAACGGCAGTGCGAACGGAGGAAACTCTGGCAACGCAAGCGGCACTGGCGGTTCGGGGGGAGGCGGAGGACAGGGAACTGAGCCTACGTTCACCCGCATGACTCTCCCGCAGAACGGGACGTATGGCGTGGTAGTTGTGGGATCGACTCTGGCCGATGAGTTTCCCGAGACCTCCCGCCTCTGGGGCGGCCGGCTTGTCTATTCCGTGTACTTGCATGTCGGCTTGTCAAGAAGCTGGATTCTGCAATACTCGCTTCCGCCGAAAGTAGAGTCTGCCAGTGCAGGCAATACGAATCATATCGACGCTCCCTGGCCGACCTATATTGTGCGACCGAGCAACAGCCCCGCCAACGTCAATGCGGATGCGTTAATGGTTCACGGATTCGTGAACGAAAGTGGGCATTTTGAATCGCTGGCGCTCGTATTTCCTTCCGAGTTCACCCAGACAAAACTGCTGCTGCAGGCGCTCGAGCAGTGGAAGTTCCGTCCCGCCAAGCACAACGGCCAGCTCGCAAAGGTCGAGGTGTTATTGATTATTCCGGAAGATGCGGACTAGCTGAACACTCCATTGAATTGCTGCCCAATCCCTGAGCCACCAGTCGTGGGCCTGCGCACGGTGTAGATGCCCACCCCGATGGACCGGTCGAAGCTATCGCCCGGCGACGCGTAATTGTGCCGTGTCGTCCTTCAGCCTCTCAAGGAAGCGCTCAAGGGTCTTCCTATCGGCGCCGTTCTCGCGCAGAGACTCGCCGCTATGGGGATCGACCGCCTTGGAGAGGACATAGGCGAGACCCAGGCCATCGCTGCCCCAGCGAACGACTCTGGACTGGACCGCGACCGAATCATCCAGATTTCTTCCATTTCGATCCGTCCTCTGAAGCGTCATCAGGACCATCGTTCCTGGGAACCAGCGCTCTTCCGTCAGCACGTAGAATCCGCTCGAGCTGATATCCGCAATTCGATAGGCTCGCGGCGTGCTGCCGGTCCAATAATAGGCCACGAGTCCCGGCAGAGGCCGGCGAGGTGCACGCCTGCGATCGGATGATGTCGAAAGCCAGTTCTGGATCCAGCTCAAGAGGGACCCTCTCTTGCCGGTCTTCGATGCGCTATGCTCCATAGTCTCTGTCCCCTTCGAGATAGCTTGTTTATTCTCCATGCGGATAGGCATCGGGGCGGGGGCAGAGGTGCCGTTCCCGGGTTGCTTCTCCTTCGGATAGACGAAAGCCTGAGCACTCGACAGCTGAGCGAATGAGCCCGAGAGCCTTTCCAAACGCCGCTCCATCTCATCGGCAACGCAGATCACCATCTGGTCACCCGGTTGAGTCTGTGAGGAGTAGATGGTGTGCGCCGGAAGGACGAGAACACTTGCGGCTTCGTCACGCAGAGCTTCGGCTGAGGAAGTTAGAAAAGACTCGATCTCCTGGATGACTCGATAGTTATGATCCAGATAAACCAGATCAACCGGGGAAAGACTGTGAATGGGAAGCGTTCCCCGATAAGGAACGATCCATACGCCGCTATCGGGCTTCACGCTGACTCGATCGACTAAGTCCTGGATATCTTCAGTCGTAGCATCGGCTACAGTCACGCCTAGACTGAGAAAACTCTCGCGCGTCTGGTTGTATACACAGTATCTTTGTACTTCCATAGTGTTCTCACCCTTTCCGCGAGATCGCAGGGCGTGTAGCGACCAGCTAGATTCAGAATCTTCGTGAACAACTTCAGGCAACGTCAGTAATAACCACTGGTTCTATGTCTCCAGAGTACGCAGCACCGACCGGCAAATGCGAGCGGCAGCAGCGCCGCGCTGCATTTCCGGTCCAACTCTCCTAACGTTATTTGCCGATTACTTGACCCGAGTACGGCGGCGCTGAATCAAGATCACCAGCACCAGAACAAATAGAACGCCTGCTACCACTCGAATGATTGTCGCTGTGTCCATCTTCTTATCCCCTTTCGCGAGTTTGTCACTGCTGCAGGCGGAGATCTCGATATACTCCGCCTGAGCTCCAATGAACCGTAACTACTTGACCCGAGTACGACGCCGCTGGATCAGAATCACCAACACGAGAACAAAGAGTACGCCGGCGACCACCCGAACAATTGACGTAGTGTCCATTCCGTTTCCCCTTTCCAGACTGCGATCTGTTTTCTTACTGACCGTGGGAGGCACTGCAGGTTGCCACAGAGCCATTCTAAGAAAACCGGTTACTTAACCCGGGTGCGGCGGCGCTGAACAAGAATGCCCAGAACCAGAACGAAAAGCACTCCGGCAACTACCCGGACGATCAGTGCGCTATCCATTGTCGAATTCCCCCTTCGCTTAGTGGCCGAACAGTGATTTGAACGAATCCGCCATAAGAATCACGGCGGGCCCAAGGACCACAACGAACAGAGAGGGGAAGATAAATAGTACAAGCGGGAAGAGAAGCTTAACCGACAACTTTGCTGCCTTCTCTTCAATTTCCTGCACGCGTTTTGTTCTCAGCGTGTCAGAGTGAACTCTCAGTGTCTTCGCAATGCTCGTACCAAACTGCTCCGACTGCACGAGCATGGAGACCAGATTGCGGATGATGTCCAGGCCGGTACGATCGGCCAGGTGTTTCCAGGCTTCGGAGCGAACACTTCCGGCCCGTTGCTCCAAAGCCACCACACCGAGTTCATCGCTCATTACCGGCTGGGCAAAGTGCAGTTCTTGTGCTGTCCGGGCTGTAGCCTGATCCAGACTGAGGCCCGCCTCGACGCAAATGACCAACATGTCGAGCACATCGGGTAATCCACGCCGAATCTTAGTCTGGCGGTTCGAAATCTGCCGTCCGAGCCAAAAATCTGGTGCCAGGAATCCAAAGCCCGCGCACGCGACGTAGATGAAAAAAGGGTTCTGCCTGGCGAAGCCCGTCACTGCGGCAATCAGCATGAGCACAAGGGGCGTAATAACCTTGGCGCCGTAAAAGATCTTAAGGGCCGAGTCTTCACGGAACCCGGCGCGGATCAGGCGCTGCTGAACAACGGAGACTTCTTCGGCGCTTTTGGGGATCACCTTCTCGAAGCGCTCGACCACACCTTCGAGCACGTCGCGGGTGTCCATGAGGGTCGTCTTCAGCGTCTTCTGCTGTCTGACCGTCGGATTGATCGCGGAGGAAATACGCGCCTGAATGGTCTCGCGATAGAAGATCAGGAGGCCGACACTCAACACCAGCAGAAACACGGCTATAAACGCTGCTATCGCAACTCCCATAATTCCCCTTTACACATCCATGTTGACAATTTTGCGAATGATGAGGCCGCCGACCACGATCATGCCGCCGGCTGCGTAGAGAAGCTTGATTCCGATCTCGCGGGTCCACAGCAGGCTCATCATCTGTGGATTGACGAAATATAGAGCGCATCCAAGGACTACGGGCAAAAGGGTGAGAATTATCCCGGTGAGGCGCCCCTGCGCGGTGTGCGTCATCACCTGTCGCTTCAACCGAAATCGCTCGCGAATGACTTCTGCCGCCTTTTCCAGTACTTCGGCCAGATTGCCGCCGCTCTCCTTCTGAATGAGAATTCCGGTTACGACAATGCGGAGATCCTGTACCGGCACGCGATTGGTGAGGTTCTCAAGAGCCGTCTTCAACTCAAGTCCGTAGTTCTGCTCGTCAAAGCATACTCGAAACTCGGTTCCGACCGGGTCGGGGCACTCGCGTGTGACGAGACCCAGCGCCGAGTTCAAACTGTGTCCCACGCGCAGTGCACTGCAGATCAGGTCAAGAGCTTCCGGCAATCCCTCTTCGAATTTGTTCATACGTCTGTCGCGCTTGAACATGACCCAGCCGATCGGAGCAAATCCGAATGCCAAGCCTATCCCGACCGCAAAGAGGATGTTGCCGGTGCGGAGATAGACTAGATAGCCGGGAAGGATGAAAGCCACAAAGCACATCATCAGAAGCCCGCCTACCGTCCACTTCAGGTCTGCCTGATAGAGAAGACGGCGCAGCCTCGGCGTGACTTCGACCTTCCGCAGCGCCTTGTCGATCCAGGGGATCGTGCTGAGCAATTCGTTCTTGCGGACATCGATCAGCAGGTCTGACATGTCCGACTTCGACTTGCCGAGCGCGAGCGCCGAGTCCAGTCGCGCCAGCATCTCGCGATCCTGCTTCGCGGAGCCTGTCCCCGTCGCGGCAAACAGCAGTGCTACCACGATAAAGACGGCAATGAACACGACGATTGCAATGAGACTCATGGCTGGCCTCCTTTCTGTTAGTTAACCTCGGTAACCCTTTCGAACAGGCTCGGCGGCAGGAAGATACCCGCGGTGCGGAGCTGTTCCAGGAAGCGAGGACGGATGCCGCTGGGTTTGAACACCCCCAGCACCTTGCCGTTGGGTCCGATACCCTTCTTCTGGAACGAGAAGATCTCCTGCATCGAGATCACGTTCTCCTCCATGCCGGTGACTTCGTGAATGCTCACACACTTGCGCGATCCATCGCTCAGGCGCGTGCACTGGATCACGATCGTGATTGCCGACGAAATCTGCTGGCGCACGGTCTTCTCGGGCAGGTTCAAGTTGGTCATGGCCACCATCGATTCGAGACGGCCCAGAGCGTCGCGCGCCGTGTTGGCGTGCACCGTGGTCATTGATCCCTCGTGACCGGTGTTCATGGCCTGGAGCATGTCGAAAGCCTCCTCGCCGCGGCACTCACCGATTACGATGCGGTCAGGACGCATACGAAGACAGTTGATGAGCAGTTGCCGCTGCCGGATCGCGCCCTGGCCTTCCACGTTCGGTGGACGCGTCTCAAGGCGCACGATGTTCTCCTGCGCAAGCTGCAATTCGGCGGCGTCCTCAATGGTGATAATGCGCTCGTTCTGCGGAATGTACTGCGACAAGATGTTGAGGAAAGTAGTTTTGCCGGCGCCGGTGCCGCCGGAGATCAGAATGCTCAAGCGGGCGCGCACGGCGGACGAAAGCAACTCCATCATCTCCGCCGAAATACTCTTCAACTGGACGAGCTGGTTTGCAGCCAGAGGGCCGGTTCCAAAACGGCGGATCGACAAGGACGGTCCGTCAAGAGCCAGCGGCGGAATGATTGCGTTCACGCGCGATCCGTCGGGGAGACGCGCATCTACCATCGGCGACGATTCATCGACACGACGGCCCACGCGCGAGACGATGCGGTCGATGATCTGCAACAGGTGGCGATCGTCGCGGAAAGACGCGTCCGCTCTGGTCAAGAGACCTCCACGCTCGATGAAGACGTGGTCCTTGTCGTTGACGAGAATATCGGAGATCTTCTGGTCCTTAAGCAGCGGTTCGAGCGGACCAAGACCGAACACCTCATCCAAAAGATCAGTCTGAATCTTCTCCTGCTCGTCGAAACTCAGCGGCACACGACGGTCGGTGATAATTTCCGTGATGATGCTCGACACCGCCTGGCGCGCCTGATTCGAATTCACGCGCGACAGCTTCTCCAGATCCAGCTTGGAGATGAGCGTGCGGTGCACCTCGGATTTAAAACTTTCCAGATTTAAATGTTCCACTCTCTAACCTTCCAATCAACGGGGATCTTTCCGGCCCGTGTCTAACCAAACAAGCTGAAGCCCTTCTTCTTTTCTGGCTTTGCAGGCATTCCGCAGGCCGTCCTTGCCATATCCTGGATCGAGCGCGCGATCATTGAGTCTTCCAGAGCCAACGGCGTCGCTTCGTTCTGCATGCGCCGTACCGTCACGTAGTCGCTGGGGATCTTCCATTGCACCGGTCGCGTCAGGGCCTTCGAGATGTGCTCCTCATCCACGCCACCGGAGCGCGGCATGAAGCGGTTCAGCACGATTTCAAGATTGGAGTTGCCGGTTTTGAAATACTCGGAGATCACGCGGTGCGAATTGCGCAGCTCGGGAATGCCGGCCTGCATAACCAGGTAAACCGTGTCCGCCTGGTCCACAAGCGTTGTGCCGCTCAAATCAAAACGCGATCCGGCATCCACTATGACAAAGTCATACGAAGCACGCGCCACCGAGACCAGTCTCTCCATCGCTTCATTGCTGACTTCCACTTGAGGAAACTTCCCCGGCGCCGCGAGCACAAACAGCCCGGAACTGTGCTTGGTCAGCAGCTTGGCAAAAAAGTTCTGATCGAGGCGCGTGTAGTTCTGCAATGCGTCGACGGTCGAGAACTGAGGTGCAATTCCGAGATTCAGAGCGGCATCGCCGAGAGGCAGATCGAGATCGATCAGGACCGTGCTCTGCTGGCACTCCTGCACCATCGAGACTGCAAAATTGCACGCTACGGTCGTGACGCCGGACCCTCCCTTGCCACCTAGAAAGACCAGCACCTTTCCGCCCGGCTTATTTGAAGGCCGCGCCATCGGGCGTCTCGCTGAAGCCCTCGAAAGCGCATCGTTCAATTGGCCAAGCGCCACGGGCTGCGAAAGAAACTCACGCGCTCCGGCGCGCATGCAGCTCATCAGCAGGTTGGGATCGTTGTTCATCGAAAAGACCATCACCGTAAGGGCAGAGTTGGCCGCGATCTCCTCGACCAGTTCGAGGGCGGCGCGTTGATCTCCATCCAAATCGATGATGAATACGTCGAAATTCTGTTCCATCAGGCGCGGAACGTCGGTCGTCTTGTTGGGATAGGACGGGAACTCTCGCACCATCGAACTGCCCGCTCCGGCCAGTGCGTTGGCAACGATCCTGCGGCGATTTTCGTTCGGGCCGATCAGAGCGATCGACAAATCGCCTGCGCTCGTGGCTGCCGCCTCTAAATCTTCGAAGTGATTCTGCATTACCGGTCTCTGGACTCCTCGCGAGTTGCGGCGTTGATCTGGGTTCTACTTCTTGCTCGACTTCTCATCTCTATTGTCTCAACCCGCAAAGGCGAAGAACGAAATAAGCGTTCCGATTGCTATAGCCGGCGCATATGGCATCTTCCGCGCGAGTGGATTGGCGAGAGTGTGTTGGCTCTCTACGCTCTCTTCACCCTTCCTTCGTCGAAAGAGCAAATCGCTCGTTCCTGTAAAAAGTTCTCCCAGGAATCCGCCTGCAATCGCCCAAATCACGGCCATGATTCCGCCGACGATTCCTGTCAACACCAGTGCAACAAACAACTGTTTCGGACCGATCCACGCCCCAATCGCTGCGCAGAGTTTCACGTCTCCCATTCCCATCCCGCCCATAAAGGCCAGGACCCCAAATAAAAGCAAGCCCAGTCCCATTCCTTCCAGGCTCTGCACGATTCCAACCCCGTGCCAGCTCTTTGGAACGAACGAGACCATCAGTCCAATCACCAAAAAAGGCAGCACTAGCCAGTTCGGAATGCGGCGGCTGCGTAAATCGGTGAAGGTCGACACAGCCAGAACAAGAA
>CAZPEZ010000117.1:0-12274 GCA_964585715.1 uncultured Occallatibacter sp. | reverse complement strand
CCAGGAGCTCTATAACTGGGGTCGGCGCAGCTCGGTGTGGCCGATGCAGTTTGGTCTGGCCTGCTGCGCGATCGAAATGATCGCGACGACGATGGCGCGTTACGATATGGCTCGCTTTGGGGCTGAGATATTCCGTCCGTCGCCGCGCCAGGCCGACATGATGATTATCTCGGGGACGGTGACCAAGAAGATGGCGCCCCAGGTCGTTCGACTCTACAACCAGATGGCTGAGCCAAGATATGTCATCGCAATGGGGGCCTGTGCGATCTCCGGCGGGCCATTCAAGCAGGGATACAACGTATTGAAGGGCATCGATCGCTACGTTCCGGTGGATGTTCACATCCCCGGATGCCCGCCGCGTCCGGAAGCGCTCTTGCAGGCATTGATCACTCTGCAGAAAAAGATTGACGGCCAGCATTTGACCGGCGAGCAACGGCCCCGCTTCCTCGATGCAGAAGCACAGGGTGAATTTCCGGTGCCGGAGCCAGGTGAGCACGATCTGGAGCCAACGTCGAACCCCGGCGTTTGGCCTGTGCCACTGGTAGTTCGATAGGGCAGAGGTCGACGGAACAGGGGTCAAGAGACGTGAAGACGGTAGAGGAAATCAAGGCGGCGATTGAGACGGCCGTGCCGGGCGCGAAGGTCGACATAGTGACCAATCCCGGCCCGAGCGGCCAGCATTCGTTGCTGCTCGGTGCTCAGACGGCGGCGACGGTTGCCACCTTTTTACGGGACGATCCGGAGTTGGCTCTCGATTTCCTGTCGAATGTGAGCGGCGTAGACTGGCCCGACAGGGAGATTTCAGAAAAGGTCAAAGTACCGAAGCAAGTCGTAAAGACGGTCGAAGGGGTGGAGCAGACGGTTGAGGAGATGGTGGAGGAAACACGCAAGCGTGTGGAGCCGGGCTATCTCGAAGCTGTGTACCACCTCTACTCGATGGCCAGGAAGCACGGACCCGTCGTGCTGCGGATGCGGACAGCGAATCGCTTGGACAGCGTGAAATTACCTTCTTTCACGCCGATCTGGCGTTCGGCAGAGTTGCAGGAGCGCGAGGCTTTTGACTTGTACGGCATCGTGTTCGAAGAACATCCCGATCTTCGCCGGATTCTGATGTGGGACGGATTCAAGGACCATCCGATGCGGAAGGACTACGTGGAGCCCGATGACTTTGAATACGAGCCGACCGCCCACGATGAGGTGCTGGCCCGTGCTCAGGCTCACAAGACTGCAGCCGGAGCAGGTATCACACCGCAGGAGACAGGTCGATGAGCGCGCCCACTGCGGACATTTCCATCCAACTCGCACGACAGGAGGGCTGGAACCGCCCCCCGGTGATTGAGCCGGACGGCGAGGGTGAACTGCTCGAGTTGGCCATGGGACCGCACCATCCCTCGACACATGGTGTGTTTCGCATGGACGTTGCATTGGATGGAGAACGCGTCGTCAGGCTGAAGCCGGTATTTGGGTATCTGCATCGCAATCACGAGAAGATTGCGGAGAGTACAAGTTATCTGGCTTCAATGCCGTACACAGACCGGTTGGATTACTTCTGCTCGTTGACGAATAACTGGGCCTATGCACTGGCGGTGGAGAAGCTGGTGGGGCAAGAAGTTCCGGAACGCGCCGAGTATCTGCGTGTGATTCTCGCGGAATTCACGCGCATTCAGAATCACGCTTCGTCGATCGGATTTCTGCTGCAGGAAATGGGCGCGAGTGGGACGCCTCTGATGTACGCCTTTCGCGAGCGCGAGAAGATTCTCGATCTGTTCGAGAGCCTCACCGGGTCACGCATGATGTGCAACTATATGCGCTTTGGCGGTTGTCGCGTGGATGCGTCGCCTGCATGGCTGGACGCGGCCCGCAAGGTTGTGGCCGAGCTGCCAGAGTTTGTCGATGAGTTCGAGAGTTTTCTTCGCACCAACGAGATTCTGACGGCGCGCACGCAGGGCATGGGCATTCTGCGGCCGGAGCTCGCAGTAAACGCCGGCATCACTGGGCCAATGTTGCGTGCGTCTGGCGTGAACTACGACATCCGGAAGGTCGACCGCTACGGAATCTATGATCGCTTCAAGTTCCGTGTACCGCTCGGCGATCACTGGGATATCTATGACCGCTATATGGTGCGCATGCTCGAGATGCGCGAATCGATCGGGATTCTCGAACAAGCGCTCAAGGACATTCCCGGCGGTCCGGTGATGGATCCGAAGGCGAAGATCCGTGGCTTCCGCCCGAAACCTGGGGAAGCCTACGGCAGGATTGAAGCGCCGAAGGGCGAGCTGGGGTTTTATCTGATCAGTGACGGCAGTCCGAATCCCTATCGGTATCGGGTGCGGCCGCCGAGCCTGATCAATCTGACGGTTTTGGAAGACATGTGCCTGGGACACAATGTTGCCGATGTCGTGCTCATCTTTGGCAGCGTGGACATCGTGTTGGGAGAAGTGGACCGGTAAGGCCAGGAACAGGGAAACAGGAACAGGAAAGAGGAGAAAGCGCATTGCTGGGTGAGGGCATCCTCAAGGGGCTGGCGGAGACGGCGAGGAATTTCGCAGGGAGCTTCGTGTCCAAAGAACGCCTCACGACCGTCGAGTACCCGGAGCAGCGGATACCGACGGCCGAGAATGCGCGTGTCTTTCCGTTCCTTGTCTATGACGGCACAGATTGGGAGGCTGGGCTGCGCTGTGTAGCCTGCCAGATCTGCGAGAAGGAATGCCCACCTAAGTGCATCTACATTGAAAAGAGCAAAGACAAGAAGCCGGACTATGTGGGCAAAATGCAGATCTATCCGGTGCGCTTTGACATCGATGTGTCAGTCTGCATGAGCTGCCAGATCTGTGTTGAGGTGTGCCCGTTTGAAGCCATCAAGATGGACACCGACTTTGAGCTGAGCACGACCGACAGATTCGGCGGCCTGTTGCATGACCGCAAGCAGCTCGCACGATCGAACGAGTACTATCACACGATTCACCCTACCGAAGCCGCCGAAGTGGACGGGCGCCTGGCTGAGGAAAAGGTGAAGGCTGAAGTGAAGGCCAAAGCGGCTGCCGAAGCGGCTGCCGCCAAAGCTGCTGCAGCTGCCGCCGCGCCCCCGAAGCCAGCCGAAGCTGCGCCCCCAGCCAGGCCGGCGGAGACAGCAACCGCTCCCAAACCAGCCGGAGGCGGAGAGTAAGCAATGCTCCAGCAAGCCGATCAAATCTTCATTCTGCTCCGCAATTGGATCGTGGGATTCTTGCCCGCAGGATGGCAGACCGCCGCAGGCGTAGTTTTGGGCGTGATCGGGATTGTTGTTGTCTTTCCCTCGCTCTTTGCAATCGCAGTTCTGATGGAGCGTAAGGGGCTGGGGCGCATGCAGAATCGGCTGGGCCCGAATCGCGTGGGCCCATTCGGCGTTCTTCAACCCATTGCGGATGCCATCAAATCACTCACCAAGGAAGACATCGTGCCGCTGAACGCCGACGCGGTGGTGCATTTTCTGGCGCCCGTGTACTTAGTGGTGGTCGCGTTTATGGGGTTCGCGGTACTTCCTGTCGGCCGCAACATGGTGCTCGTCGATATGGACGCAAGCCTGCTGTTCTATTTCGCGATGGGCGCGTCGACCGAGGTTTCGATCTTCATGGCCGGGTGGTCGAGCCGCAACAAATACTCGCTGTTGGGCGCCATGCGTGCGGTGGCGCAGATGATCAGCTACGAAGTGCCACTCCTCATGTCGAGCATCGTGATCGTCATGATGACCGGGTCTCTCTCGCTGGTGAAGATTGTGGAAGCACAGAACCAGTACACGTGGGGCCTTCCGCACTGGTACATCTTCACGCCATGGGGCTTGGCGGGCTTCGTGATGTATGCGATCTCGGCGACTGCGGAGACCAACCGCTCACCTTTTGATTTGCCGGAGGGCGAGTCGGAATTGGTGGCGGGCTACTTCACCGAGTACTCAGGCTTCAAGTTCGCGCTGTTTTTTCTGGGCGAATATCTTGGCATGTTGTCGATCTCGGGCTTGGGGACCACGCTGTTTCTCGGCGGGTGGTCAGCGCCCCTTGCCGCGCTCAATTGGGTTCCATCGTGGATATGGTTTTTTTCCAAAGTGATGCTTTCCATCGTCGTGCTGATCTGGGTCCGCGGTACGCTGCCGCGTCTGCGCCAGGATCAGTTGATGAATTTCGCATGGAAGTTCGTGATCCCGATGACGCTGCTTAACCTGTTCGTGGCGGCACTGTGGCGGTTTATGGGAGATGGCTGGCTGCGGTGGGTGGTCTGCTCGTCGATTTTGATCTCGGTGTACGTTGTAGCCGGCAGGACCGGTATGCAACGGGAGCACTTCGGGCCGAGGAGCTATCGTTATGCCGAGTAAGCCGCGACCGAATGAAGAAAGGTTCGGCCTCTGATGGGTTTTCCGTTTTGGCTGATCGCAGCGCTGACGGTGGCAGGAGGCATGGCAGCCGTCCTGCTGCGGAACCTGGTGCACTGCGCGCTTGCCTTGACCATCGCTTTTGCCGGACTGGCACTGCTGTTCCTTCAACTCGATGCGCAGTTCGCAGGATTTGTGCAGATTCTGGTGTACGTCGGAGCCGTTGCGATTCTGGTGGTTTTTGCGATTCTGCTCACAAGGGGATCGGAGACGCCCAAGGACGGAGGCGTTTTCAGTAAGACCTGGGGAGCGGGTCTGGTGATTGCGGCTGCGATCTTCGCGGTTCTCGCCTGGGCAGTGCTCGAGAGCAGGCCGGGGCTTCCGCACGAGACTGGAACGCACAACGCGTCCGTGCAAGAGATTGGGACCGCGCTGATGGGACGCTATGTTTTACCGCTTGAAATTGTGGCATTGCTCCTGACGGCGGCATTGATTGGAGCCGTGATTGTGGCTTTACACGAGAAGAAGGAGGAGGCCAGGTAAGGCATCATGGCACAACCTCTTGTTGGATACCTTTTAGTTGCGGCGATCCTGTTTTCAGTCGGGCTCGCGGGAGCGCTGACGCGGCGCAATGCGATCGTGGTCTTGATTGGCATCGAACTGATGCTGAACGCCGCAAACCTGAATCTGATCGCTTTCTGGCGCTACGGGCCACATCCCGAAGCGCTCACAGGGATGATGTTCGCGATCTTTTCGATTGCGGTGGCGGCGGCTGAAGCAGCCGTAGGACTGGGCCTTGTGATCTCAATCCACCGTCACGCACAGACCACAGACCTTGATCAGATGAACAGGATGAAAGGGTGAGCCGGTGATTCAGGAAGAAACTGTGTTCACTCTGCGCGAGAGCACCTCGGCGATCGTCGGAATTCTGTGGCTGATTCCTGCGCTGCCAATTGCGGCGTCTGGGATCGTTGCTGTCCTTCAACAGCCGCGCCGCAAGGCTTCGGCGGTGTTGGCGATCGGTTCGTTGAGTGCATCTCTTCTGCTCTCGCTCGTCGCGTTCGGGCATGTGTTGGTTGGCTGGGCGCAGGGCAGCCAGGTGCGGGAGACCGTTAACTTTACGTGGCTGCGGGTGGGGACGGGCCACGTCGATCTGGGCTGGGTGCTCGATCCGCTGTCGGCGGTCATGCTCGTGATGGTGTGCTTTGTCGGTCTGCTGATCTTCATCTATTCCACCGGCTACATGGCCAACGACGAGAATTTCACCCGCTTCTTCTGCTTCCTGTCGCTATTTGCCGGAGCGATGCTGGGCGTGGTGATTGCCGATAGTCTGTTGCTGCTGTTCATGTGCTGGGAACTGGTGGGACTCACGTCCTACCTTCTGATTGGGTTCTGGTATCAGAAGCCTTCGGCGGCAGCGGCGGCCAAGAAGGCCTTCCTCACGACACGGGTCGGCGATATTTTCTTCCTGCTTGGCATGGTATGGCTGTTTGCGCAGACGGGCACGTTGCTGTTCTACAACGGCGGCGCGGGGTCTCTGGAGCCGCTTAAATTGGGAATTCTGTTGGCGTCACCGGCTGGATTGGGATTGACCGCAGCCGGAGCCATTGGGCTGCTCATCTTTGCCGGAGCAGCAGGGAAGAGTGGCCAGATTCCATTGCACGTGTGGTTGCCAGACGCGATGGAAGGCCCAACGCCGGTGTCCGCCCTGATTCACGCGGCAACGATGGTTGCGGCTGGTGTCTATCTTGTTGCACGCGTGTATCCATTGATGCAGGCGGGATCGCTGACAGGTGGGACCACGGTGCCGCTCACGGTCGTTACCTGGATCGGGACGCTCACGGCCGTGTTCGCGGCCTTGATTGCGGTCGCGCAGAACGACATCAAGCGGATTCTTGCTTACTCGACCGTTTCGCAACTCGGCTACATGATGGCGGGTCTCGGGATGGGAGGTGTAGCTGTGGGCATGTTCCATCTCATCACCCATGCCTTCTTTAAGGCGCTGCTTTTCATGGGAGCGGGCTCTGTCATCCATGGCTGTCACGAGGAGCAGGACATCCGGCAGATGGGAAATCTGAAGATCGAAATGCCCTTCACGTTTCTCACGTACGCGGTTGGCATGCTGGCGCTGAGCGGATTCCCGATCTTCTTCTCAGGATTCTGGAGCAAGGATGGGATCCTAGAGGCCGCTCAACACTGGAGTGTGGCAAGGGTCCCGTTTTACCTGCTTGTCTTTGGAGCATTGTTGACTGCGTTTTACATGACACGGCAGGTCAGCTATGTCTTCTTCGGGACATGGCGCGGACATGGCGAGGCGCACGAGAGTCCATCGGTCATGCTCTTCCCACTTTTCATTCTTGCCTTCTTTGCGATGGCGCTGGGATTGATTGGAACTCCAGCCTGGCCATGGTTCAAGGCATTTCTCGATGGTCATGCGGCCGTGTCGGGTCTCGGCGAGCCGGGGCTGTTTGCGCTCATGGCAGGTTCGTCTTTCGTGGTTTTTGTCGGGCTAGGCCTGGGCTGGCGTATCTATGGCAACAAACGAGTCAAGGCCGACGATCTGGACCCACTTGAGCGCGCAACGCCGACGGTCTGGACGCTGCTCGAGAACAAGTTCTACATCGATGAGTTGTACGGCGTGACCGTGATCGCGTTCTATGCGTGGTGGGCCAAAGTCGCCGATTGGCTTGATCGATGTGTGTGGGGGGGAGTTGTTGCCGGCGTGACCTTGCTCTTCCAAAAGAGCGCACAATTGAGCCGCCAGCTCGATGTCAACTGGGTGGATGGCAGCTTCGATAAGGGCTGCGAGGAGCTGGCGAACAGCGGTGGCTTGCTGGCCGGCGTGCAAACAGGCCGCGTGCAGCTCTATCTGCGGCTGCTGGCGCTGGCGGTGGTGCTGCTCACGGCCATCTTGATCTGGAGCAGCCAGGGATGAACGGAGTTCCTTTGTTAACGCTGCTCACTGTTGTGCCGTTGGTGGGGGCCGCGATTGCGCTCATGGCGGGCAGGCACGCGCGCCTTGTGGCGATTCTGACGACGCTGGTCGCGCTGGCTCTGGCGCTTCTGGTTTGGACAAATCTGCCGACCGATGGTTCGATTGGCCTGGTCGAGCGTGTGTCCTGGGCGCCGTCGCTGGGCATCGAATATCACCTCGGAGTGGATGCGCTGGGTGCTCTGATGCTCGTGCTGTCGGCGATCGTGACGTTGATGAGTGTCGACGCCGCGCATCGCGTGCATCGCCAGCCGGGGCTTTACTTCGCGCTGGTTCTGATGTTGGAGGCAGGACTCTTCGGATCGTTCACAGCACTGAACTTCTTCCATTGGTTTCTCTTCTGGGAGCTGAGCCTGATTCCGGCATTCTTTCTCATTAAGCTCTGGGGAGGAGCCAAACGCAGCTCCGCAGCGACGCAGTTTTTTGTGTACACCATGGCTGGCAGCGTCGCGCTGCTTCTGTCGTTTCTCGCTGTGTTTCTGTCGACTGGAACCATGGAATTTGGCCTGCTCGCCAGCAAGGCCGCCGACGGGTCGTTGGAACAGGCGGTGACTACGCATCTGGGTCCTGTCATGCTCTGGCTTGCAGTTGGCGTGCTGGCCGGTTTCGCCGTGAAAGTCCCGCTTGCGCCCTTCCACACCTGGCTTCCTGCGGCTTACGCTGAGGCGCCATCGCCGGTAACGATGTTGCTGACGGGCGCTATGTCAAAGATGGGCGTCTATGGGTTGCTGCGCATCGCGGTGCCTTTGTTCGGGCATCAGATCGCGCAGATTCGGACACCGTTGCTGGTGTTGGCTGTCCTGACTGTGGTCATGGGGGCTTGGGCGGCAGCTGCGCAAAAAGACCTGAAGCGCGTTCTCGCATACTCCTCGGTTAACCATCTCGGGTATTGCCTGCTCGGAATCTTTGCTCTGGCTGTACCTTGGTCGGGCGCGAGTGTTCAGGCGAGCCAGTCGGCTGCCTTGAACGGCGTCATGCTGCAAATGTTTAACCACGGAGTTACCGCGGCGGCCTTGTTCTGGTTTATTGCCATGCTGCAGGAGCGGAGCGGCGGAGAGCGCGGGATCGATCACTTCGGCGGCCTGCGCAAACCGGCCCCTGTCTTTGCCGGTCTGATGGGCATCGCTCTCTTCTCATCGCTCGGACTGCCTGGGCTCAATGGATTTGTCGGTGAATTTCTGATTTTTCGCGGCGTGTTTCCTCTCTCCTGGGTTGCGGCTTCCGCTTCGGTGCTTGGCCTGCTGGTAACAGCGGCTGTGATTCTGACTGTGATCCAGAAGGTTTTCTCAGGGCCAGTTGCGGAGCAGTGGGCGACGTTTCCTGATTTACACGGCGGAGAACGACTGGCGATGGCCCCGGTCATTGGGCTGATGATCTTGCTTGGCCTTCTGCCGCAGCTCATAGTGAACAGCACCAACCCGACAGTCATGAATCTGCTGGCTCACTGGAGATTTTGAGAATCATGCTTGCCTGGACGATCTATCTCTCGTTTGCCGGTGCGCTCATTGAAGCCCTGCTGCCGAAGAGCAAGCCCGTGCTGGCACGAGGTTTTGCGCTGGCAGTTGCCATTGCCGGGTTGGTGCTCGCGGTGCTGGGATTTGCAGGAATGGCCGGACAGGGTCGCTTTGTGATTGCAGACGTTCCTTGGGTGCCTGCAATGGGTATTCGCTACACGCTTGCGGCCGACGGCATCAGCCTGGTTCTCGTCCTTCTCACGGGCCTGGCGGCGATCGCGGGCATCTTGTTCAGCTGGAATATCGACCTGAGGACGAACGAGTTCTTTGCGTTTTATCTGGCACTGATCGGTGGGGTCTACGGGGTCTTTCTCAGTGCGGACCTGTTTCTTCTCTTCGTGTTCTATGAGATTGCGATCGTGCCGAAGTATTTCCTCATTGCCATCTGGGGATCGACGCGGCGCGAGTATGGCGCGATGAAGCTCGCTCTTTACTCGTTTGTTGGCTCGGCGATGGTCCTTATCGGGCTTCTCGCGGCCTACACAACGGCAGGGAGCCGCTCGACCGGACTCACCGAATTGGCGCATGCTGGACTCGCTCCCGGCTTTCAGATGTGGGCGTTTCCTCTGGTTTTTGTAGGCTTCGGAATCCTCGCCGGCATGTGGCCATTTCATACCTGGGCACCGACGGGCCACGTTGCCGCGCCCACAGCCGCGTCGATGCTGCTGGCCGGCGTGGTGATGAAGCTTGGTGCCTACGGCTGCCTTCGTGTGGCGATGGGATTGTTCCCTCGTGGAATGGATCCCTGGGGCTTCTCGTTGATCGGCATTGGTTCGTGGCGCGACGTATTTGCGCTGCTGGCGGTGATTGGCATCGTTTACGGCGCACTTGTTGCGTTGGTGCAGAGCGACTTCAAGTTTGTCATCGGCTACTCCAGCGTGAGCCACATGGGATTCGTGCTGCTGGGACTGATGACGCTCAATCAGATCGGGCTGACCGGCGCGGTGCTGCAGATGTTTTCGCATGGGATCATCGCGGGACTGCTCTTCGCGATCGTGGGACGCGTTGTGTATGAGCGCACGCATACGCGACAGTTGGCGGAGCTTGAAGGTATGCACTTATCGAAACGATTGCCTTTCGCGGCGTGGGCGTTTGTGATTGCGGGTACCGCTTCAATGGGGCTTCCGGGATTTTCTGGGTTCATTGCAGAGTTCCAGGTGATCGTTGGTTCGTGGAGGGTCAACCCTTGGTGGACGGTGGCGACAGGCGTCGGAATTGTAATCGGTGTTGCCTACACCTGGCGCGCATTGCAGAAGGCTTTCTTCGGCGATGGCCACGCCGCAGCGCACGTTCATGAGCACGGGCATGAATTGGCAGCGATCACGTGGCCTGAAGTCGCCGGTGTCTCGATGTTGGTAGCGGCAAGCCTCTTCGTTGGCCTTTATCCGCGCATTCTGCTCAACGCTATTGAGCCCGCGGTGAGGGCCATGCTCGCCGGAGGAGGACAATGAACTACGCCGATCTCCTTCGTGTGACGATGCCGGAAACGGCGCTGGAAGTTGCCGCCTTGCTCGTGCTGCTCGTCGATCTTGGGGTTTTGCGCAAGAGCGGTCTTCGTTTGCGCATTGCGGCGTCCGCGACATTGGGCATGCTCGGCTGCGGCGTTGCCCTGATGGCGATTCCATTTCAGGCGCAGAGCGGTTTGCATGCAGCCGATCAGCTACTGCTCACAGCCGGGGGTTCCGCTGCAGTCGCCCAGGTCGGCATTCTCGGGCTGACCGTGTTCACGCTGCTTCTGTTATTCGATACCACCTTTACGCGCCATGTCGGCGAGTTTGTTGCGATTACGCTAATGTCTGCGACAGGTGGAATGCTGATTGCCGCTGCGCAGGACCTCCTCGTTATCTTCATTGGACTCGAGCTCCTCAGCCTCGGGCTCTATGTGCTGACGGCGTTCGCGAAGGGATCGGGCAAGAGCGCCGAGGCAGCCATCAAGTACTACCTCTTTGGCGGCATGTCGGCGGCATTTCTTCTCTTCGGATTCAGTTATCTCTACGGCATCACCGGATCGACGAATCTCGACGAGATCATGCGGGCGACCTACGGATCGAATGCAGTCAATGCGACGCCGTTACTCATGGTGGCGCTGGTGATGATCGCGGCTGGGCTTGGCTTCAAGATCGCGGCTGTGCCGTTCCACCTGTGGGCTCCCGATACGTATGAGGGGGCACCCGCGCCAGCTGCGGCTTTCATCGCATCGGTGTCGAAGGTGGCCAGCTTCGCGCTGTTGATTTCGATTGGAACGGCGGCACTGCACGTATTTGGCGATGCGCACCTGATCCGGTTCATGATTGTGAGCGCGGGGCGGCTTCCGAGGTACATCGGGTTTGCTGCGCCATGGTCGTTTGCGCTCACCATTCTCGCGGTGGCGTCCATGGTGCTCGGGAATCTCGCCGCACTGGCGCAGACAAGTGTACGGCGTCTGCTCGCCTATTCGGCGATTGCGCACGCGGGCTACATGTTGCTGGCGCTGGCGTACTTTTCCCGTTCGCCGGTTAGTGCGCAGGCGGTTTTGTACTACATCCTCACCTATGGACTGACGGCGATCGGTGCGTTCGCTGTTGTGGGGGTCGTGGAGCGTGTGAACGGCAGTGACCAGATAGATGCGTTCGCTGGATTGCATCGACGCAATCCGATTCTCGCGGGTGTGATGCTGGTGTTGTTTCTCTCGTTGGCCGGAATTCCGCCGCTGGTTGGCTTCTGGGCGAAATTCAATTTGTTCACCGCAGTCCTCGAAGTCGCCAAGGGCTCGGTCCCATTCGGGTTGGTTGCGCTGGCGGTCGGCATGAGCGCGGTATCGCTCTACTACTATCTGCAGGTGCTGAAGCGGGCATTCGTCGTGCCCACTCTCGACGATCGACGGATTGCGGTGCATCCGGTGACGCTGACTGCGCTTTTGCTGATCACATTGGGCGTGGTGATGGCAGGCTGCTTCCCGGCCATTCTCCAGGGATGGATGCAGCAGTTCTACTCGTGACCGCGGAGCGGACCAGACTCTGTCGGCGGCGATCTCGAATGGTACCCGCGCCGCCACCTGAGGGGTACCCCTACTTTGCCTCATCAATGCCTGATCGTGCCGAATTTCTGGGCGAGCTGCAGAGTTTTTGGGCAACTTTGAAACCATGGCGTGTATGGGGGATCGCTACATGCAGCTTGGGAAGATGGGTGTCGCTTTTTTCCGCCAGATGTTGCCGCACCGCGATTGAGTCGCCTTGAAAAGGTCAGCACAGGACAATCTGGAGAAATCTGGCAGGAAGCGTTGACCGAAACGGCCACGATTTGCCTGTTTCCAAAAGTTGTAGGCGGAAGGTGCGGCCTGAGGGGCAACGATGAGCGTCTCAGATTGTTTACTGGTTCGTTATTGCCGGGTAGAGGGTAATCCAACCGGAACGAAGAGTTGCACAGGATTGACTCGATGATTGCGCG
>CAZPEZ010000116.1:0-12332 GCA_964585715.1 uncultured Occallatibacter sp. | reverse complement strand
CGCAGAGGCTCGTACGCTTCTCCACTGATCCAGAGCCGATGCAGGAGAACAGCAAGTTTTCGTGCTACACCAACTGTCGCTCGCTTTTTCGCATTCTTTCCTCCGCGCTCGCACAGCATCATTCCAAATCGTCGCAAATCGCAGTCCGGCCCGAACGGTCCGAGGATGTAGTGGGCACTGCCCACCAGCAGTTTGCGTAACATCGTTCGCGTCGCCGGCAGCGCTGTGCGCCCAAACCCCTCCAGCAACCCAGCCAACCACGCCCGTGCAGCAGACCCTGTCCGCGCAAGCGCCGATGAGGCTGGCGTGCCGCAGGATGATGAAGACGCTCACCGAGTTTGCCGTCATCAAGCGCGACACGCCGATCCACGCCTACGGGCTGGTCTTCGCGGACGATTCAGTGGTAGCGGACAAAGCCGCGCACGAGGAGAACTTCAAGCAAATCTCTGGCACGCAAACGCTGGAGGTTCCTGATACGGCAGCGCAATCCTTCGGCGCTACCGACTATCCGCTCGGGATCGTGCTCGACAACACACGCAGCATCCGTTTCATCGGGCTTCTCCCGTCGAACGCCTTCAGTGGCGACGGCTACATCTCGAAAGTGATCGTCAACATGACGAAGCTCGCCCGGGGTGCGCAGGAGAGGACGCAGGACTGAGACAGTTCAGGTGAAGCTCTGACATAAATCGGACGTCTGTCCGCGTTCAGACACCGGTATCAGCCGTTGGCTCGGAGGGTTGTGAGGTGAGCGTGTCTGCTGAAAGAACAGGGCTCTTATCCCCGAGGTAGCCATCGGCAAAGATAATGTTGCGGGCAAGGCCGGCCTTCCTGAGACCCATGATGATGATGCCGTTCAGGTCCAGCTCGTACTTGAACATGCCGTGGAAGGCGGAGCGCGGATAGCGATGGTGATTGTTGTGGTAGCCGTCGCCGAAGGTGAGCGCCGCAAGAATCCGGTTGTTCTTGCTGTTGTTCCTCATGTTGTAGTTCTCGTAGCCGAAGGTATGGCCAAGAGAATTGACCGCCCAGACCGAGTGCTGGAAGAGCACGGTCCGCAGGCAGGCCGCGAAGAAGCAGCCCCACGCGTCGATTGATCCGCCGAGGGCATAGCCGACGAGCCATGGAACAGCGACAGAAATCACCGGCCATACGTAGTGAGTCCGGGCATAGAACTGGATGATGGGATCGCGTGCGAGGTCGCGGCCGTAGATACTGACGTCGGTGATGGTGTCGTCGAACATCCATCCGATGTGAGCGTGGAAGAGGCCCTTGAGCGAGGACTCATGGTCGCAGTGGCCGTCGACGAACGGGCTGTGGTTGTCGCCGCAGTTGTCGGTGTGGGCGTGATGGCGGCGGTGGTCGGTGACCCAGGTCAGCAGAGAGCTCTGAAACGACATGGAGCCGGCTGCACCCAGCAGATAAGCGACCCAGGGAGCGGTCTCAAAGCTCTTGTGCGAGAAATAGCGGTGGAAGCCGACGCCCGTGCCCATCCCGACGACGAAGTAGCCGAGGATGAAGGTCACCACCTCCACAGCGTGAATGGGGTGGGAGCGAAACCAGAAAATACTGGCCACTGAGCCCGCGAGGGGAAAGCCGATCAGGAACGTGTTGTCGATTCGCTTCTTGAGAGCCGCGCGGCCGGCAAGAATGCCGCGAGGCTGGAGAACAGCGACGGGCTGGCTGGAACGGGAGATCGCCATTGAGTACGCTCCATTTGTCTAGAGTCTCTCCGAGAACGGTCTCGAACGCAATCTGGATTCCTTCTGCCGGTTAGATGCCCCGGGCTGCCGCCGTGATCCGCCGAAACGGCCATCGGGAGGTCGAGTCCGCGATGCTAGAGTTAGCAAATTGGTTTTACCAGTCAGATCTGGAGAGATTTATGGCAAGGGACATCATTCGCACGCCTCATGCTCCATCACCGCCGCCGACCTACAGTCAGGCGGTACGGGCGGCGGGTCTCGTGTTCGTCTCAGGCACGGGTCCGCACGATCCGGTGACCGGAAAGATTGTCGGAGATACGATCCAGGAGCAGACCAGACAGTGCCTGGAGAACGTCTCCGCCATCCTCGAAGCCGCTGACCCTTCGCTCGAACGGATCGTGAGTGCCACTGTGATCCTTCTTGAGGAAGCAGACTTCGCAGGGATGAATGAAGAGTGGATGAGGTGGTTTCCGGCGAACCCGCCTGCACGCCAAGGCGCAAAGTTACCCGTTCGAATTCCCGGCTTGAGAGTGTCGATCGCGGCCGTAGCCGAGGCCTGAGCCGTTGATCTTTAGGAGCGGATACCGACGCCACTATGTGAATCTCCGGCGTCTCGCGTCCGGGTCCTCTCTCGATTGCTTTTCGGTGTCAGGATGCGATGGGGGGGGATCGGGGATCAAGCCACGGGATCGGCTGCGTAGGCTCGACGCCGAAAGATGGCGACGTTGCGCATCGCGATTACGAGGTAGAACGCAATTCCGATTAGAACAAATCCGGCGCCCGCGAGGGCTGAAGATAACCCAAGGAACGGGATGAGTTTTCCCAGCGCCAGACTCCCGAGAGGAATGCCAAGGCGAAAGGCGAGGTTGTAGACGCTCATGACCCTTCCGCGCATCTGGTCCGCAACAATCAGTTGCACCAGCGAGAGCATCAAAGACGCTGATGCCATCATTGCGATACCACCCAGGAAGATGAGCAGACACGAAACCACGAGCCATCGGCTGAGTGCGAAACCTGCTATCGAGCCCCCGAGCATCATCAAGGTTAAGAGCACTACGTAGCCTTGCTGTTTCAGCTTCTCCGAAGAGGCAACGATGAGTGCTCCCACGATGGATCCGGCGCCCGATGAGACGAGCAGCAACTGGTAGGTGCGAGGCCCTTGATGAAAGACGGTTTGAACGATGACCGGGAGAAACGCTGTGAGTGAAAAGCCGAGAAGCGTTGTGACGAAAGCCAGAAAGACGAGCGCCGACAGGCCTTCCCTTTCGTGGATAAAGTGCAGGCCCTCTTTCATGCTTTTGAGAATCGATTCGCTCGATTTCTGAGGAACAAACTTCACGTGGATCATGAAGAGCGATGCGATCACCGCGAGGTAGGAGACCCCGTTGAGGGCGAAACACCAGGTCGCGCCGACGGTCGCATAAGCCAACCCGCCCAGCGCCGGTCCCAACACTCGTGCGAGATTGAACTGGATGGAGTTCAGGGCAATGGCGTTGGCCAGGTCTTCGGCGGGGACCAGGGTTGGAAGAAGCGCGGAGTAGGCGGGTCCGCCAAACGACTGGCCCAATCCAACAACGAAAGAAAGGGAGAGAATCTGCCAGATTCTGACCGTGTGCGTAAAGAACAAAGTGGCGAGCACAAAAGCCGAGATCATCTGAATGTATTGGGATCCGAGCAACATCTTTCTGCGGTCCAGGCGATCCGCAAAAACCCCGCCGACGAGCGAGAAGAGAATGATCGGCAACTGGCCGAGAAACAGGTCCAGTCCAAGATAAAAGGGGTTCTTGGTAAGGTCATACACCAGCCAGCTTTGGGCAAACTGCTGGACGAAGGTGCCAATCGTCGATGTGCAGGCACCCAGCCACATGAGCCGGAAGTCGCGGTGCCGAAAAGCGCGGAACGTACGGCGAAAGATGGTTGACACGGGCATCCGGACGAACGATCTCCTCAGCGACAACTCGACCCGTACCAACTGCGTGGAACGAGCAGACTATCTAGCGCAGTTCCACTGACTTACTTCAATTCGCTCGTGACCAAGTATCTAACGATCTGATGAGTTTTGGCGTAATCGGTCGCAATTTCGAAGTTTTCAGTCGTAGCGCTCGAAGACGATCTGCTTGCGGTGCCAGCCGAAGGATTTGAGGCGATCGCGCACGGCATTGATCATGTTCGAGAGGCCACAGACATAGGCATTAATCTCGAAGCGCAACTCCGCGGGCGGAATTCCCGGATCAACATGCGGACCTGAAAGCGGCTCGCCGAGACGCGCCGCTCTGTCGCGAACGATTCGCTCGACATGTTCCTGCACATAACCGCGCAGGCCGGTCCAGCCTTCCTGCGGTCGGCTGAGTGTCGGAAGGTAGTGGAAATTAGCATGTCTGGCTGCGTAAGCCTCGAACTCTTCGCGATAGTAGATTTCGGTTTCGTGGCGCGTGCCGTAGACGAGCCAGATCTCTTTGCCGTTGCTGCGATCCTCTCCAGCAAACAGCCACTGCAAGAAGCCGCGCATCGGCGCAACGCCCGTGCCTGTGGCGACGAGAATGGAATCGGTGATGGGAGCGCGTAGCTTGAAGAAGCCGTTGGGGCCATAGATCTGGATGTCGGCGCCAAGGGGCAGATCCGGGAGGTCGGCGAGCAGATTGGAAAAGAATCCACCGGCGACGCGATTCAGGCAGAGGTCAAACTTATTTCCGTCAGGCGCCGACGCAATCGAGTAGGCACGCGTCTGCTCCTTGCCCGCGGGATCGTCTGCCACGGCAGAGATGAACTGACCGGGAAGAAACAAGAACGACTCGATCTCGGGCAGGACAAACTCGAGGTGATAAGTCTGCGCCGACTCTGAGACGCATTGCTTTTTGACAAGACGCGCTGTGAAGAATTCGCGATCCAAGGCTGACTCTCGCGGGGAAGAAGCCGGAATGGAGGACATAAGCGAGTATCGCCAGACGGGCGCTCCGCTGGCAAACCCCTGCGCCACCTGCGGTGGGGGCACCGGCGGTGCGGCCAACTGCGGCTTCGCCGCCCAAGTTCAGGCGTTGCGGCCGACGATCAGCCGAGCTTGCTCGCCGTTGCGGCCAGATCGAAGTCTTTCGCCGTGATGCCGCCTGCATCGTGGGTGACGAGGCCGAGTCGGACACGGTTGTAGCGGATGTCAATATCCGGGTGATGGCCCGCCTTTTCCGCGAGTTCGCCGACCTTGTTGACGAAGGCGAGGGAACCAACGAAATCCTTGAACGCGAAGGTGCGGGTCAGCTCGCCGGATTCGACTTTCCAGCCAGGCAGCAACTTGAGGCGGGTTGAGATCTCAGCATCGGTGAGAGGCATCGTTTGACTCCTGAGCGGGTGCACAGAACTGCATGACTGTTGGATGCGGGAAAGGCGAGGATGCACGGCTTCCCGCGCATCAGCATAGCAGCGATTGCCGGCTATTTTCCTGCGGCAGGTGCAGAGGAGGCGACGGAGGGCTGTTGCGGCGGAGCGATGCGCGTGAGCATCGGCTCGATCTCAGGGTTGGCCATGAAGTTTTTCCAGATAAGGCCGCTGCGGTAGTTCTCGATCATTACGACCATGGGCGCCTGGTCGAGCCCGAGATAGTCGGGAGAGTACCAGTTCTCGGTCATGTTGAAGGCGTCGGTGGGGCCGTAGATTCCCCACAAACGCGCGCCGAGCGTGCGGTAGAAGTACTTGAGCGCGGCCATCGATTCCTCGGGAGTATAGGGGAACGAACCGAGAGCGGCGGTAGGTGCGATGGTGCCGTTGTCGCTGGAAGGGTTTGGTGCATGCGCCAGATAACCGTAGGGGTCGAGGCTCGCGGTGAGGCCCCAGACGCCGGGACCGTAGCCTTTGAAGTGGCTGGGATTCTGCTGGCAATAGCGGTAGTTGATGAGGGCAATGTTGCGGTTGTTCCGGAAGTAGTCGGTGTACTTATCGCGAATCTGACGCGGGTCGGCGCCCATGAAAGAATACTGCGTGAAGAAGAGCGGCCCGCCGTTCCCGACCCCTACGTTGAGCTTGATGCCCTCATAGGTCTTGCCGTTGCCATAGCGATCGCCGTCGGTGGTTCCGGACCATGCGACGCGATACTGTTCGGCCGCCGCAGACTGGCTGGCCCATCCAGCGTAATAGGCATCGGCGGGAACGCCGTGCGCGGGCGATGCCATGGCGAGCAGATAGGCAACCATGGTTTCGTTAAAGCCGGTCAGCTTGTGATCGGTGCGCCAAGACCACTCCGGTGACCAGTGCCAGATGAGCGGATTGCCTCCTGCCTGTCGCTCATACCAATCCCACTCAACTGTTTGCCAGAGATGGGTGATGCGCGCGGCAAGGGCCTGACCCGCCGTACTGCGATTCTGCAGGTACTGGCGGGCGGTGAGCAGGCCTTCCATAAGGAAAGCGGTTTCGACCAGATCGCCCCCGTCGTCGAACATGCCGAAGACGGGCATGGTGCGGCCGGTGGCGCCGTCCATGAAGTGCGGCCATACGCCGTGGTAGCGCTGAGCTTTCTCAAGAAAACTGACGATGCGGGTGAGACGCTCGAGGCCCTGCGGTTGGGTGATGAAGTCGCGCTCCATACCGACCACAATCGCCATGATGCCGAAGCCGCTGGCTCCAGTAGCGACGATGCGCGGGTCGCCGGGAACGCTTTCCAAAGCCATGCCCGAGGCGGGATGCGAACCGCGTTCCCAGTAGTAGCGGAAACACTCTTCCTGGAGCATGCTGAGCAGCTCATCGTCCGACATCGGATAGGTCTCTGCACTCACGGGCCGGGAGAGCGTGGAGGAGCGGTATTGTTTGTCGACCACCGCGACCTTGTAGGTCACATGCACGTTCAGACTGCCAATGAAGTCGGCGTAGCGATGCAGGCCGGGGTGCTGAATGCCGACGGCTTCGAACGGGCCGTCGTCGATGGATCGGAAAATCACGGTGTAGGCGAGCTTGTCCGAGTCTCGTGATTCCCACTTGAGGTCGACATGGCGCTCAAAGGCTTCCGCACGCAGATCGTAGGGCACCGGCAGGGCGGTCGTGCTCGATTGCGTGGGTTCGTTGTCGATGCGAATCTCATCGACGAGGAGGGTGTGGGCTGTGTTATCGGCTTTGCCTTGGGCAAAGAAGATCGAGTGGAGCACCTGGGGGGCGAAGGGGTGAATCGACTCGGTCACAAAGCGCTGCAACGGGATCTCAACCCGCGTCCATTTTTCGGCAGGCAAGTTGCTGACGAACTCGGCGAGCGGCAGACGAGCCGTAAAGTTGTGCTCATCGTCGGTGAGTTGAAGCCGCGGCAGGTCAGCGGCAGCGATGCGTTCGGCGGAGTAGATCCAGAAAGAGAGAGTGTCGCCGCGGAAAGCGGTGGGGCGGTTGTCGTAGCTCACTACGCGGATTTCGGCATCCCAGCTACCGCCTTCGACCGAGCGCCATTGCAGACGAAGGGCATTGGGCGGGGTGAAGAAGGTATGTGTCTCGACGGGCAGGCGGCCGTTGGGCGAGTCGAGGGTACTCGGGGCGACCGAACGAGCGCCAGTGTAGAAGTCGTTGTCCGGGGTCTGACTGTTGGTGAAGACCAGATGGTTCAGGTAGTCGTCCTGCGCCAGGGCACACGTGCCGGCCAAGAGCAGAGACAACACGACAAGGCAACCAGACGCGCGAACCACATCAACATCCTTCACGAAAGAATCCAAGGGGGATCAGATTCTAAGTCTTGCTTTTGAGCAATTTAGCCGGACCAGGCCGGGTATTGGCAATTGCCCTTTCGAGGCATGACGATTTTCTCACAGCCTCGAAAAAACTGCACCAGTTATGGTTCGCATGGCATAAGAGATTTCGGCACGATGCCGCTTTGGGAACACCCTGTCCGAAGGAGGAAGTCGGTTTCCGAGAGCCCGGACTTCCGTTTGATGAGCAGGAGCAGGCGTCAGTTTCGGCTGTTTATGCGCTGGGTCGATGCGAATTCCGGGTGCGGGTGTTTGCGATCAGAACTGCGTTGACGATGGTGAGAGCGGCGAGGAGATAGAAGCCCGCATGGGGCGACTCAAAAGTCTCATCGGCCCAAACCTTGACGGTAGGAGCCAGAAAGCCGCCGAGATTACCGGCGCCGATCAGGGCAATGCCTCCGGCTGCAGCGCGATCGGCAAGGTAGCCGGTGGGGAATGTCCAGAACAACGGCTGCACCGCAATGAATCCGGAGACGGCGATGGCCAAGGCGATGAGCGCAACCAGTGGGCCGGCGGCCGGAAAGACGAAGCTGGCGCAACCTGCCGCGAGCAGCGTGAACGATGCCAGCCTGCGATGCACAAGCCTCCGGTCGGCAAAGCGAGGCAAAAAGTAGACTGCGGCGAGAGCGCACAGCCATGGAAGCGCGGACACCATACCGACCGTGAATCCCGCAGACCGGTGCAGCAGCCCCGATACCTCTGAAGGCAAATAGAAGATCGCTCCATAGGTGCTCATCTGAATGAGCGTGTAGATCAAGGCAAAACGTAAGACACGGGGATCGCGAAACACGCGCATCAGATGGGTGGGGCCTTCCAGCCGTCGGCCGTGTTCCTCTTGTGCCAGGCAAGCGCTAAGGGCCTGCATCTCGTCGTCGGGAAGCCATTGGGCGTCTGTCGGTTTGTTGTCCAAATACCAGAACGAGCAGATGCCGAGCGCGACAGCCAACGATCCTTCGACGAGAAACATGTTCTGCCAGCCTTGAAGGCCACCGAATGAACGCAAGTCAAGCAGCAGGCCCGAGAGCGGTCCGCCGACGATGAGCGAGATGGGAACACCGAGATAGAAGAGGCCCATGATCTCGCCGCGTACGCGCTCCGGGAACCAGTAGGTGAGATACAAGACGGCGCCGGGAAAAAAGCCGGCCTCGAGGATGCCGAGGAGAATGCGCAGGGCATAGAACGAGGTGCTGCCCGTGACGAACATAGTCGCCATCGACGCCAGGCCCCAGCCGATCAGGAGAAACGAGAGCCAGCGCTTCGCGCCAATTCTGTGGAGGATGAGATTGCTGGGAAACCCGCAAAGCGAATAACTGACGAAAAACAGGCCTGCGGCGAGGGCGTACGTCTTCTCCGAGATGCCGACGGAAGCCTGCATGGCTTGTTTGGCAAAGCTGATGTTGGCGCGATCGAGAAACGAGACGATGTAGAGCAGCATCAGGTAGGGCACAAGACGCCGGCGGACGTGTACGATCGCAGCGGGAAGCGCATTGGTTGCGAGGGCGGATTGCGCCGGTGTGGACTGCATAGGATTTGACTGCGGCCGCGAAGGGAAGCGAGGCGTCTTCGGGAGTGTATCGGAAAGCGCTCGCGCCTGGAGGATCAGGCGATGGGGCGATCCCAGCTCTCAAGGATGCGCTTGAACTCCGTCATGAACTTACCGGCGTCGGCGCCGTCGATCAGGCGATGATCGATAGCCAGGCAGAAGTACTGCATGGAGCGGATGGCTATGTTGTCGTTGCCGTCGGCGTCAGTCAACACGACAGGTTCCTTGCGCAGGCCCCCGATCGCGAGAATGGAGGATTCGGGTGGATTGATGATGGGCATTCCGTATTCGCCGCCGAAAGCTCCCGCATTGGTGAGCGTGAAGGTCGATCCGCCCACTTCGTCGGGTAGGAGTTTCTTGGTCCGCGCACGTCCCGCGAGATCCTGAATGGAGCGCGCGATGGAGATAAAGTCGCGGCCTTCCGCAGAGCGGATCACGGGCACGATCAGGCCCCACTCCAGGGCGACGGCGAGCCCGAGATGGATATTGCCGTGGAAGTGAATTGACGTCGCTTCTAGAGAGGCATTAAGGATGGGAAATTCTTTGAGCGCCTCGATTGCCGCGACCGCGATGAACGGCATGTAGGTGAGCTTGACCCCATGCCGCTGTTCGAATGCGGCACGCTCGCGATCGCGTAGGCGCACGACGCGCGTCATGTCTACTTTGTAGACCGTGTGTGCATGAGGAATGGTGCGCTTGCTTTCGGCCATGCGCTCGGCGATGATCGCGCGCATCTTAGTCATCGGCACGACTTCATCTTTAAGCCACCCCTGCGGCACCTCCGGTGCCACCTGCGGTGGGGCCAACTCCGCCTTCGGCGGCTGATGCTCCCTCGTGGCACGCATTGCATCGGTTGTTCCCATCTGATCCACGTGGGTCAGAATGTCGTCTTTGGTGATGCGGCCTTGCGAGCCAGTGCCGGACACTCGCGCCAGATCGATGCCGTGCTCGCGGGCGATGCGACGGACAAGGGGCGACGAGCGCAGGCTCTGATCGGTGGAGGCCGCAACCGGTTCCGATCGCTCCCTCGATTGCGCTACGGGCTGCTGCACCGGTTTCGCTTGAGCCAACGTTGCCGACTGCGATGATTTGGCCTGCACGGAAGTGGGGGAAGGAGCAGCTCCACCGATCACCGCGACCACCTGGTTCACCTGCACGGTTTCGCCTTCGCCGAACTTGATCTCGGTGAGGATGCCGCCGGTGGGCGAAGGAATCTCGGCGTCGACCTTGTCGGTGGAGATTTCGAAGAGCGGCTCATCCTTCTGGACTTGATCGCCGACCTTCTTGAGCCACTTGGTGATGGTGCCCTCGAAGATAGACTCACCCATCTGCGGCATCACAACCACCTGGGGTGGGGCCAATTGCGCCTTCGGCGGCACCTGCAGCTGCGCCGGTACCTGCGGTGGGGCTGTCCCCTGACGCCTTTCGGGTGTGGCCGGAACAACGCCGTTCTCGGACAGCACGGCAACCACTGCATTCACCTGCACCGTTGCGCCTTCGGGGAACTTGATTTCGGAAAGCACGCCGGCCACGGGCGCAGGGATTTCGGCATCGACCTTGTCAGTGGAGATTTCGAAGAGCGGTTCGTCCTTCTCAACCGGATCGCCGGTCTTCTTAAGCCACTTGGTGATGGTGCCCTCGAAGATGGATTCGCCCATCTGGGGCATGATGACATCCGTTGGCATGAATCGTTCTCTCCGCGCTGCCGGGCGCCGACTAGTCCTGCCGGATTATAAATCGCTGCGGGGTCGAGGCAGGATTCAGACGCGAACGGGGTGCTCGCGCGGGTCGTGGAGCAGCTCGACCTCGCGCGGGATCTGAAGCGGTGTGTCTTCGGCCACCTGCGCTGGCACCTGCGGTGGGGCCAACTGCGACTCCGCCGGCACCTCCGGTGCGAGTGACTGCGCTTGCGCGCGGAGATTGTCGAGGTTCTCCACAGCCAGTATCTGTTCGCCAAAGACAAGCCCGAACTGGTGCGCGGCCTGGTGGGCAATCGCTTCGAGGCTCGGCAGCGTACCCGGATCGGCGATTTCGCGGGCGAGACTGGTCACGGGCCGGTCCGTGATTCCGCACGGATTGATGAGCTGGAAGAATCCGAGATCGGTCGTGACGTTGAACGCGAAGCCGTGCGAGGTGATGCCGCGCGCGACGTGAATTCCGATGGCCCCGATTTTCCCTGCGTTCGTCGCGTCAAAGCTCTCATCCAAAGGTGTGCCGCCCGCAGGGCCAAGACTGCACCAGACGCCAGTGAGTCCAAGAACGCGTCGGGCGTGCACGCCATAAATCGCGCAGAGACGAATCAGCGCCTCTTCCATCGTGCGGACGAAATCAACCGGACCGAATCTTCCGCTGTTCGGATGATTGAAGGTGCGCAGATCGAAGATCGGGTACCCGACGAGCTGGCCTGGGCCATGATAGGTGACGTCACCGCCGCGATTGATCTCGTGCACGGTCACGCCGCGCTGGGCCAGCAGCTCATCCGAGACCAGAATGTTCGCGCGTGTAGCGTTGCGGCCGAGGGTCAGGACCGGCGGATGCTCCAGCAGGAGAAGCACGTTTTCGATGCGGCCGGCGGCGCGGAGCGCGACGAGCTCCTCCTGCAGGCGCAGGCCCTCGTCGTACGGGACACGGCCGAGATAGAGATAGACGATCATCGCGTCTCTCTATTGTAGGTGTAGGAGCGTGCGCCGGTTTGCTCCTCGAGTGCGATGGGCCTTGAAGACGCTACTCCTGCTTGGTTGGTTTGAAGAGTGGCGCGAACTCCGCGCGAACGCGGAAGTAAACCAGTATCCAGCAGAGGGTCACCACAAGGGTCACGGGAATTGCTTGCGGCGTCATCGTCGCGTTCACGAACAGGATGTTCACGATCACCGGGGCCAGGAAAGCAAGCGCCAGAGGGACGAAGCGATTGGCCAGCAGAAAAAGGCCGCCCACCACCTCGAATGCGCCGACCAGCATCGCGTACTTGGTGACGATGAAAACGTTCATGAATTGGCCGGCGATGCCTCCAGGCAATGGTCCGGAGGGCATGAAGTTCAAAAACTTGTTGAGGCCGAAGACGACAAAGATCAAGCCCATGAGGTAGCGGGCGATGGTAGCCACAATCTTCATTGGGTTTCTCCTTCTGGTGTGCGCTCGGGTTGCCGGGCGGCGATGATGAAGCCGTTTCAGGAGCTGGCCGCGAAACCCTGTGCACACCACTATGGAGGTTGGGGCGGCCTTTGTCGATGCAAACTGTTGGTAACGCAGCGGAGAGGCAGCATTCGAGTAAACTGGAGTTGGCAGGAGGACCGGGCGGTCGCTGCCGGAGGCCTGGGCAACCGGGTTGCCGGGGGAGGAAAGTCCGAACTCCGCAGGGCAGTGTGCCGGATAACGTCCGGG
>CAZPEZ010000115.1:0-12575 GCA_964585715.1 uncultured Occallatibacter sp. | reverse complement strand
GCGCTCTTGGGGCCAGGGCGGTTTCCCGTCTCAGGCATTGGGCTGGCATCGACGGCGCCGTTGGCTACACGGCATTGGCCCGCATGTGCAGCATCGTGAGCAGCGTCGGAACGGTGCTGCTTCTGGTTAAGTTTCTAGGCCCTGTCGAGCAAGGCTACTACTACGCGCTTCTCAGTCTCGTTCTTCTGCAAACCGTATTTGAACTTGGCTTTTCCTTTGTCATTCAGCAGTATGCCGCGCATGAATCCGTGCTTTGCACTTTCCTGCCAGGCGGCCAGGTCGAGGGCGACCGCGCGGCTCACTCGCGGCTGGCGTCGGTATTAAGGCTTACCGTCCGGTGGTACCTGATCGCTTCGGTTGTGATCGCACTTGTGCTTCTGCCCGCCGGGTTTGTTTTTTTCTCGCAGAAGGCGCAAGGTTCGACGCATGTGGCATGGCAAGGGCCATGGGTCGCAGCGGTACTGGGATCGGCGGCAAATTTTCTGGTTGCCCCCATTTACTCTTTTCTCGATGGCTGCGGACAAATCCGGCAGGTGGCGAAGGCCAGATTCGCGCAGTCAGCGGCGGTGCTGGTCATGTCCTGGACGGCCATGGTGTCCGGCCATGGTCTTTACGCATCAGCGTTGGTCAACCTGGGAGCGGCTGCGGTTGGTGCAGTGTTCTTTTCGCGACGGCGCGGGCTCCTGCTCGGGCTGCTGCGGCATCCTTCGAGCGAAGGTGCGGTTTCGTGGCGGGGCGAGATCTGGCCTTTTCAGTGGAAGATCGCAGTGAGTTGGCTCTGCACCTTCTTCATCACGCAGATGTTTGTTCCCGTCTTGTTCCTCGCCCGCGGTCCGATTGCAGCCGGACGCATGGGCATGTCGATCAATATCGTCGCCTACATCCCGATTGTGGTGCTTTCATGGATCACAACCAAGGCCACACCGTTTGGTCAACTGATCAAGCTTGGGCGACTGGAAGAACTGGACCATCTGTTTTTTCGCACGTTCCGGCACTCGCTTTCGCTGATCTTCGTCCTTGTGGCCGGCTGCATGATATCGGTGATCGGCATCAGAGTTATCTTCCCCCGGTTTGCGGCCCGCATGGAGTCTCCGTTGGTTTTCGTGTTCCTGCTGACAACGGCGATCAGCACGTTTGCTGTTCAAAGTATGGCCATCTACTTGCGCTCGTTTAAGTCAGAACCTTTTCTGATCCAATCGATTGTAGTTGCGTTGCTGACAGCGCTTGGCGTAGCCATCGCCGCGCCGCGGTGGGGTAGCTTCGGTGTCGCCGTTAGCTATTTTCTCTTCAGCGGAGTGGTTGGACTTGCGGCGGCGGCGGCGATCTTTCGCAAAAAGCGCCAGATCCGAAGGATTGTGCAGAAAGCGTCCCTATCGGGGCCAGTTGAGGCAGTGGAAGCTTAATAGGCGGGAAAACGCGGACACGCAATGCCCTACAGTGTACAAACAAACGCCATTTTCCCCTACCTATTCTTCGCGATATCGTATCTTGCAATTCTGGTGTTTGCGGGGAAGCGAAGAGACCCTTGCGCATGCGTTCTGGTGATGTCATTTTGCCTCGTATTGGGATTGCGGGATACAAAGAGGATGTCAGAATATGCGGATCCTGTCTGGAGTTCAGCCCTACTCACGAATCAGGTTTCGTCCGATCAGATCCTGTCCGTAGGCGGTATCGATTATCTTCCGTTCTACCTGGTGCACGGCATCACCAGTCGAGTCCTGAATCATGCAAGCGCCTTTCTTATATTGAACTTGCTCTATCTGCCTTGGATCTACCTCCTCTATCGGCTTTCGGTGTTTATCAAAGGCATGTTTTTCCTAATGGCTGGATGGCTTCTGTTCGTGAACTCGGGGATTCTTCTTCTCGCAAACTTCTTTCGACAGGGACAGGCCGCACTCTTACTGTTGATATTGATCTTGGCATTCAGCCTTCCCGCGGGGAAGCGCTGGGTCCGGTTTGTCGGCGCACTGGCCCTCCCTGCGCTTCATCTTTCCGCATTGCCGTTTGCCGGTGGACTCCTCATTTCTCAGCGCCGGCGGTTCTATCTTTGGTTCGGCGCGTTCTTTGCGCTATTTTGTGTGGCGGCTTACCTGTTGCTGCAACGGCTCGGTGTTTACGCCCTCTACATGAACGATCCGAACCAGCAAAGCTTCAAGAGAGATCTCGTTGTCAAGGTGGTCGGAGTTTACATTGTGCTGTTGTGCGGGCTATGGGTTCGGTGCGAACCGTTCCTGCAGAGCGAAAAAAACAGGAGGATCCAACGAGCGATGATTGGATTTCTTCTTCCCGCCGCAGGGCTCCTCGTTTTCGCCAACACGGCGCCAGAGATCGGCACGAGGTTCATCTATTACTTCCACGCTGTGGCATTTGCGTTTCTCGCCTCTGCCGTGGCCACCTCGACGAAGAGTTGGGCAACACCTGCATGCGCCGTCGGATTCTGTCTCTTTGGCGCCATCACTTGGACCTATCCAACTGTCGCCGTTCTTCTAGTCTGGTAGGACTCGTCAACAACTGTGGAACGATTCACGAGCCGAAAAACTGGAACTGCACTGGCCTCGAGATGCTTGCAATCCTGGAACTCAAAAAGCGCAGCTGCTGAGCGGACCCCTCTGAGGTCTGCTCGGTAACTTGGGCCTTTCGGCGAACAAATATCGAAAGCTGAGTTGAAAAAAAGGAGTTTGTGATGCAAACCGTAAGAGCGGCCGTGATCGGCTGCGGAGGCATTGCTTCGGAGGCGCATATACCGAATTGCTTTGCCATCCCCGACATGGAACTGATTGCGTTATGCGATCGGAACCCACAGAAGCTCGTCAAAGCCTCGGAAAAGTTCGGTATTTCGTCGGCAAATACTTATTCGGATGTGGAAGATCTTTGTACGCGAGATGACATTGACGCGGTGCTGATTTGCACTCCGGCAACAACCCACGCCGAGGTAGCTCTGAAGGCCGCCAAAGCCGGAAAGCATGCCTTTGTCGAAAAACCTCTGGCTGCAAACATCGAGGAGGCCAGGGAAGTCGTTACGGCGTTCGCGGCGGCCAAATTGAAATTGGCCGTGGGTTACTATCTTGAATTCATGCCGCACCACAAGCACGTCCGGGATAGCATTCGCGCAGGAAAAATCGGTCAGATTATCGGCGCAACGATTCACGACGAAATCATGAATATCAAGCCCGAAGAAGGGATCATTCTCGATCTTTCAACCCACTATGTGGATTTGCTGCGCTGGTATTTTGATGAGAGCCGGATCACCGGCGTCTTTGCGACTTGCCGCCATATGAGCAGGGACAAATCGCACTTGGAAACTGTCGCAGAGATGAAGATCTTCTTTTCGAGCGGGGTAATCGGAAACGTCGACCTCTATTGGGTGCCGGGCTTCGGAAACCGGGACGGATGCACGAAACATCTGAGCATCATTGGCACGGAAGGCCGCTACCAAACGGGATTCACTACAAGCCAAGTAGAGGTGTACCGGGGCAACAGCTTTCTGAGCAGGCTTCGCGGGCCGTACGAATTCGTCCCCAAATTCGTTGCTCATCCCGAGATGCCGGTGAGTGCGACAAGCTTTCGCAGAGAGCTTGAGAGTTTCATCCATTCGATCATTGACAAAACTCAGCCGGAGGTTTCCGGGGACATCGGCATGGAAGTGATGAAAGTAATCGGGGCCGCGTACAAATCGATATCCGAAAAAAGAGTCGTCTCCCCCGAGGAGGTGTGAAATGGACACCGTTGAACAAGTTCGTTCCAAGGCGAGACAGGAATTCCGCGCGACGCTTTTGGATACCACTTTAGATGACAATATATGCGGGAGCATTTCACGTGGAATTTCCAAAGTGGGAGCCCTATCGATACGTCCGGGCGCCACGGTGGTCATCAAACCAAACCTGACTACAGCCAAAAGCGCAGCGAACAGCGGCGTGACGACTCGCCCCGACATTGTTGAAGCCCTCATTCGTGCTATCAATGCGTCGCAGCCCGACTGCAAAATTCGTATCGTCGAATCTGACAGCGACGGCCGGATTGACGAAACATTCGATAAGTTGGGTTATACGGATCTTTGCCGCCGGTTTGGTAATGTCGAAACTGTCGACCTGGGAAAGCAGAGGCAGTTCAAGATCGTGTTGCCGAACTTCTCAAAGGTGAGGCTTGTCGAGATCCCTGAAATTCTGTTGGACATGAATGTCTTCATCAGCGTAGCGAACCTAAAGCGCCATATCCAGGAAAGACTTACTTGCGTTTGGAAAAATGTCTATGGTTTGCCTTCAAACCACCTGGTCCGTATGCGCTTTCACCCGTTCATGAATCAGGTTCTGTTTGATCTCAACATGCTTTTCTGGCCCGATCTCTCGGTGATCGACGCACGGGTTGGACTCGGGGGATCAGGCCCTCTTGCAGGGTTTCCCGTGCGGTTCGACAAACTTATTATGAGCAGGAATCCTCTGGCTGCGGATCTCGCTTCTCTGGCGCTGATCGGGGAAAGCTACAAGGAGGTTCCTTCGATCCGCTATGCCGTGCGTCGCATTCGCGTGAACCCGCGAGAACTGGCCATCAGCGGAGACTCATGGTCGCCTAAGCTTCTGCCTTTCGTTAGCAAGTTTCGTTTCAAAGTCGGAAGGACCAGCATGAGCGTCCGCAAGCTTTCTATCTATGCCGAGAATCTCTTTATCCTCGGCTGGATGGTCGGTAAGGGAGCAAGCATGGGCGGCGTCTCCAAATTTGCCGGAGGAGGGATTCAATCCCTGGGAACGAGTGTGAAGCTCGCGAAGAAAGTGCTGACCAAGCTGGAAATCGGTGAACAGATACATGGCTAGGATTGCGACAACACAAGAGCGTTCGCTGGAGAGAAAGATGCGTATTCTCATTCTTGACCTGAAATGGAGTTATGGCATTGAAGAGATCACAGCCATCCTCTATGAAGAGCTTGGGAAGAGATGCGGCTTGGCAGTCATCTCGGCCGCTGAATCACAGCTCCCGTACAGTAAAAAGATCGCAAGATCGGAGACGAACGCGAACATGCTGCTGGCGTTTATCAACCCATTTGTTCACGCCAGGATTATCCGCCATCTAATACAGATCAGGCCCGATGTTCTTTACATCATCAGTCCACATTTTCTCAACGCGGCGGTCGCAGCCTATTGCCGCTTGTTTTCCAGCATTGTCGTAGTTACCCACATACATGATCCGGCGCATTACGGCAAGAAACTTGTCTCGTCGCTCGTAAACACACTGTCCTTCATTCAGTGCAGGTTGTCACATCGCATATATTGTTGGGGCGAGACGATCAAAAGGACGATTTGCGAGAAGTTCCAGGTTAACGACGCACGCGTCGCAGTATTCCGGCACGGTCCCGGCCAGTCTACGTTTTATGACACCCATTCTTTAGATGAGCCTCGCTTCCCGCAATGCCATTTCTCAATGGTTGGCGCCCTTCAGAAGCGAAAGGGAATTGAGTACTTTCTGAAAGCAGCAATCGGCTTCAATAAAAAGAATGGCTCTAACAGCGTCGATTTCCTTTTGGCAGGCGCGGGTTGCCTGGATGAATACCGCGAGCTGATGTTACAGATTCCCAACCTTGTCTTGCGTAATAGGTTTGTTGACAATGACGAAGTGAACGAGATACTTGGCCGGAGCTATGCGCTCGTATTGCCCTATGTTGGCGGTGTATTACAAAGCAGTTTTATAGCCATCGCTTACGGCAATGGATGTCCGGTCATCGTGTCCAACATAGGAAGTCTGCCCGAGGAAGTGGAGACCGGTAAGACGGGATACGTCGTCGAAAAGGCCAATGTGGAGCAGCTCGTTGCATCTATGACGAAGATTTACAAGGAAGGTTCACGATTGAATCTTTCATCGAACTGCGCGCAGGCATACCGGGAAAAGTTCAGCTGGGATCGAATTGGAGAACAGATGTTCCGCGACATGACACTTGCCGCCGATGGTCGCCGCAAAAAGGAAGAGCCTGAGAAGGTTGCCCAAGCTGTTGAAGCTCCACGCAAGCCCGCCTAAGCGAACTCCGGCAGAGAGCCGCCTGCAATTTGTCGCCAGAAGTAGGGACCTGCATGGGCGAAACCGGTGAGCCAACGCGGAAGTCAGCATCCGTTCAGAAAAGAAACCTCTTAAGACATCTTCGAGTTGTTAACCATTCGCCTAATGAGTGCAAGGCAAGAGTCCGCACTAAACCGGGCACGCTCCAAAACAATCCATCGAGGCTATCAATGCGCGTACTGTTTCTGAACCCTCCGTTTCACCCCAGGTTTTCAAGGGAACAGCGAAGTCCGGCTGTCACGAAGAGCGGCACGCTCTATTACCCCAAGTGGCTGGCCACGGCGGCGGGAGTGGCCATCAGAAACGGTCATGACGTGGACCTGGTTGACGCGCCGGCGGATTGCTGTTCCGTGCAAGCGGTCATCGACCGGATTGAAGCAAAGAACATCGAGGCGGTGGTATGCGATACGTCCACGCCGAGCATTGTGAACGACGTGAAAGTTGTCGAGGCTTTACTCGCAGCGAGACCCCGCCTGCATGTGTTGTTGGTGGGGCGGCATGTGTCCACATTGCCGAAAGAAACTCTTGCCATGTCGACGAAACTCGAAGCCGTGGCGATGCGCGAGTACGAATATACGGTGCGCGACTGGCTTGAGGCTAAAGCCTGCGGTGCGGACTTAGCGTCAGTCGACGGGCTCGTTTATCGGAGAACCGCGACCGGCGAGATTCTAATGAACAAAGAGCGGGAGCCGATCGGAAATCTCGATGAGTTGCCCTTTGTGACCGAGGTCTACAAACGCTTTCTCAGCGCGCGGAACTATTTCTACGGACACTCGCTATGGCCGCTCGCAGTGTTTGATACCAGCCGCGGCTGTCCGTATCACTGCGCGTTCTGCGTTTATCCGCAGACTTTTTCCGGGCACACGATGCGCTACCGGTCGATTGCGAATGTGGCCGACGAATTCGACTTTGTGGCGCGCGAGATGCCGGAGGTCAAGTCGGTGATGCTCGAGGACGACACGTTCATCGTCAACAAGGCGCGGACGCTCGACCTGGCTCGCGAGTTGATTCGTCGCGGTAATCGGCTGCCATTCGATGCCAATTGCCGGGCGGACATCGGCGCCGATGCGGAGTTGCTGTCGACGCTCCATGCCGCCGGCGCGCGGCTGTTCTGCGTAGGCTTTGAAAGTGGAGACGTGGAGGTGATTCGCGGCATGCACAAGAATAACGACGACCGGCGAGATGTGAAGTATCACGATGAAGCTTTGCGTTTTGTGCAGCGCTGCCGCGAGTCGGGAATCATGGTGCACGGTTGCTTCATGGTAGGCAATCTGAATGAAACACCGGCCAGCATGGAAAAGACGCTGAAGTTTGCGAAGCGACTGCGGCCGGACACGGCGCAGTTTTTCCCGATCATGGTGTATCCGGGCACGGCTGCGTATCGCGAGGCCAGGCAGCGTGGGTACATCCAGAACGAGGATTGGGGCGCGTGGCTTACCAAAGAGGGGTTGCATAACAGTGTCGTAACGCTTCCGCACATTACTCATGAGGAGCTTGTAAGCTTCTGCGATCGCGCGCGGCGAAGATTCTACTTAAGCCCCTCGTATCTCACATACAAACTGGTGCAATCTCTCAAGGATCGGCGAGAGCTGCAGCGTAATCTAAAAGGCTTTGTCACGCTGTCGAAGTATTTGCTGTTCGGAAGCCGGCACGGCAAGGCGGACGCGGCGCCCCAGAGCCATGAGCTTCGGCACAAGCAAGGGCGCGCCGGCCTTTATCAAATCGCACGCGCCGGACAACTGAAGACTCTTCATGCGTCTTCAGAGGACTCTGACGACTTGGTGAACACGCCTGATGGAACCTTTGACTGAGCCTATCTCGGTATCGATCATCATTCCCACGTTCAACGGCGCGGGGCGGATCGTGCGCTGTCTCGATTCGCTATGCGAACAAACGGCTGGCCGCCCGGCTGAAATCCTCGTCGTCGACGACGGTTCAAATGACAACATCGCCGATGTCGTGAAGCGGTTTGCCGGAGTACGACTGATTTCGCAGGCCAATGCGGGACCCGCAGCTGCTCGAAATCACGGAGCGCGCGAGGCAGTGGGCGAAATGATTTTGTTTACAGACGACGATTGCGAACCTGCGCCGGGATGGCTGGATGCGATGCTGGAGCCTTTCGCGGACCCGGATGTTGTGGGGGTGAAAGGCGCTTACCGGACACGCCAGAAACCGCTGATGGCGCGATTCGTTCAGGCCGAGTATGAGGACCGTTATCGCATGATGGCCCACATTACGAACATCGATTTTATCGATACCTACTCAGCGGCATTCAGACGTGAGCGTTTCCTGGAGATGGGCGGATACGATACCCAGTTTCCGGTGGCCTGCGCGGAGGACGTGGAGCTATCGTACCGGATGTCGGCGAAAGGCTGGCAGATGAGGTTCGCTCCAGGCGCCATCGTCTATCATCAACATCCCGATTCGCTGGGCCGTTACCTGAAGAAGAAATTCAAATTTGCGTTCTGGCGGGTCCTTGCGGTGCGAAAGAATCCGAGTAAGGCAGTCAGAGATAGTCATACACCTCAGCTGATGAAACTTCAGTTGATTTTCGGCCCCGTGGCCGTTGCCGGGCTCGGCCTCGATCTATACCTGAGGCCCGCAATACCTATTTCTGCGATAGCTGTTGGCCTGTTCCTGATCTCGACAATTCCGTTTACGCTGCGCAGCGCAGCGCGCGATCCGGCGGTGGGAATCATTTCACCGGTTGTTCTGGCCGCTCGTTCGTGCTCGCAATTGTTCGGCGTTTGTGCGGGAGTTCTCAAAGCCAGAAAGAGCCGCGCGTAAGAAGAGACTCCTGTGCGGCGAAGTCGCGAGGAGCGGCCGTCGGCTGACGCGATCAAGTCGACATGGACCCAGGTTGATCAGAGGCATCCCTGCAAGACTGCAAACCCAAAGGCAAGCTTTTCCTGGAAATGACCTGCTGCGAAACGCGTAGTCGGCGCCGTTTCGGATCTGCGAACTTCCTTCGTCACTTCGGGGGCAAATCATGATTGCGGAGCTGCGGCGGTATGGGCTCGTGTTACGTGCGGCAATTGTTATACTTCCGCTCGTTTCATTTGTGCTGGCAGGTTTCGTTAGTGTTCATTGGTTGAGAATCAAGCTGGAGTTCACGTCGGCTGAGTATGTTTATCTGGCATTGTTTACCACCATGGTCTGGTCGATCGTGGCGGAGCGCCAGGAAGTCAGCAGCATTACGAAGGTCAGCGCGGAGAACACCGGAATCCGTGCTTCATTCGCCGCCTGCGGAATTACGTTTGTCGCGAATCTCATTGCGCTGTTCTTTGTGCATCAGCTGAGCTTCTCGCGGGCATTCGTTGTTCTCAGCGCAGTCATTCTGTTTCTTCTGACTGTCTCAGTACGCACGCTGGTGCGGATTCTGCTGAGGAAAGTCGGCGGCCACCGTCCCGCGTATCGAGTGCTGATCGTAGGAGTCGGCCGGTTCGCGGCGCAGGCGGCCATGCGGATTCAGCGCAATGAATTTGTCCGCTCCGTGGTTGTGGGGCATATCCAGTTGCCCGGAGAAGAGATTCGAGTGACCGGCGTGCCTGTCCTTCAAATGGACCAGACGGACGCTATTGAGAAGCTGGACGCCGATAACATTCTGATTGCGGTTCCGACAGATGAGTTCAGTTGTCTTCGCCGATGCATTTCAAAACTGAATGGCCTCGGCAAACCGATTCGCATCATTGTGAACTCAGGCAATGGAATGAAGGTGCGAGATCGGGTGATCCAACTGGGCCGCCTTCAGATGCTGGATCTCGATCCCAGCCCGATGCCATCCATCGGTTATTTTCTTTTCAAGCGTATCTTCGACGTGGTCTTTTCCGGCGCGGTGTTGATGGTCTTGGCCATTCCAATGCTGGCGATTGCTCTTGCGATCCTGTTGACGTCTCGCGGGCCAATTCTGTTCCGGCAACAGCGAGTGGGCAGAAACGGCAAGGTCTTCACGATGTATAAATTCCGGACCATGCGGGTGGCTTCGACGCACGAGGGAGACACGCGCTGGACCGGAGAGGACGACCCTCGCCGCACAGCAATCGGTGCTTTCTTGCGGAAGACAAGCCTGGATGAACTTCCGCAGTTCTTCAATGTTCTGAAGGGCGAGATGAGCGTCGTAGGGCCAAGGCCCGAGCGTCCGCATTTTGTGGGGAAATTTCGCAAGAACATTACGCTCTATCAGACGCGGCATCATCTCAATGTCGGGATCACGGGGTGGGCGCAGGTCAATGGCCTGCGAGGCGATACGTCGATCCCGAAGCGAGTTCGATATGACCTTTACTATCTCCATCACTGGAGCCTGTTGTTTGACATTCGCATTATCCTCATGACCATATGGGGCGGGTTCATGGGCAAGAATGCGTATTAAATCTTAATAAGCACCAGGAAAAAACTGCGGGCCACACACTGCAAAAGCTGCGGTGTGTGGCCCTTTTTATTGGTGGCGCCGTGGCCCAACGTCAAGCGATTTCGTAGGGATGCCGCTGATGGCGGGAGAGAAGACTGGCGGCAATATCATCGCCCTGGATCATCTCTGTCTTGGGGTCCCAGTAAATGTGATGCTGCACCTTCATTACGATCCAATGCAGCAGGCAAGTGGAGCAGGCGCGATGGCCAATCTCTGCCGGCGCTACCGGAGCCTTTCTTGAATGAATGCAGTCGAGCCAGTTTCCATGCTGATCGTCGGAAGTGTAGGGATGCCAGCCATCGGGCCCGATCACCGAATCGAGAATCGCGGGATCGCTCGCGCGGAGCGGAACGATCGGCGCCGCAGGGCCCGTGAGAGACGCGGTCGGCGTTGTACCCGTGTCGCGGCACACGAAGATCCAGCCCTTGTCGCCAATCCACTTGATCCCGTTTTCAAAATCGCCGGAGATCGTCATGACCACGCCGTTCTCATAGCGGCCATACGTTTTGAATGGGCCGTGAACATTCCAAAGCCCTTCCGTCGGAAACTCCGCGTGGCCCCAGATTTCGACAGGACCGGTGAGCTCGGTATCCATGCCCCAGTGCGCCGTGTCGACATGATGCGCGCCCCAGCCGGTGATCATGCCCGCGCCGAACTGTTCCATGCGCAGCCATCCGGGGCGGTCGAAGCCCTTTTGCGGCATCACGCGATCGACGGTATAAGGCACTTCGGGTGTCGAGCCCAACCACGCATCGTAGTTGAATCCCACAGGAACCGGCATGGGTTGCGGATTGCCGCCGGCCGGGTCGCCTGGAAGACCGATCTCGACCCGCTGCACAGTGCCAATGCGGCCATTGCGCACCAGCTCCACGGCGCGCGCAAATTGCTTCCACGAGCGCTGCTGCGATCCCACCTGGAGAATCTGCCTGCTGGCCTTCACGTGATCGGCCATGATGCGCCCTTCCCTGATGGTCAGCGACGCCGGCTTCTGGAGATAGACGTCCTTGCCGGCTGCAACAGCGGCGACGGCCAGCCTCGCGTGCTGATGGTCGGGCACTGAAATCAAAACCGCATCGATCTCCTTGTTGGCCAGTAGCTCGCGGTAGTCGGAGTAGCCTCTGGTGCCGGTGTAAGCCTTGCCCAGTTTTTTGGTATAGGCATCATTCACAAATTGCTTGCCCTGCTCGACGCGTTCCGCGCTCAGATCGCAGACGGCCACAATGCGGTTGTCGCGCTCGGCCACGCCGGTGAACTGCAGTACTCCCGGCATGTCGTGCACGCGCGAGATGCGCCCCACGCCAATGGCGCCAATATTGATTCGATTCGAGGGCGCAGTGGCGCCGAAAACCGAGCTGGGAACAATGGCAGGAAACCCGGCGGCAACCGCTCCGGCAAATGAACTTTGGATGAATTTTCGTCTGGTGGCAATCATGAGCTTCTCTCCTGGGCCGTGAAAGCGCAGTGGAAACAATCTACATCAGCAGGGTTTGACTCGTCGCGCCATAGGGCTGCCACATCCTGGCTGTCTCATTCGCGCAACGCCCTCAGTGGTAGCATCAAAGATGACCGATGCAAACAAAAAAGCTGCAAATCATTCCCCTGGGCGGCCTTGGCGAGTTCGGCATGAACTGCATGGCCGTGCGCTGGGAAGACGACATTCTTGTGATCGACGCGGGACTGATGTTTCCCGAGACAGAGCTGTTGGGCGTCGACATTGTGGTTCCCGACATCACCTACCTGATTGAAAACAAGAAGCATGTTCGGGCCATTGTGCTCACGCACGGCCACGAGGACCACATCGGCGGGCTGCCCTGGATTCTGAATGAGCTGAAAGTCCCCGTGTACGCCACGGAATTCACGCTGGCCTATGTTGAAGACAAGCTGGAAGAACACCAGCTGCTCGATGACATCGAGCTGATCGAGATCGCGCCGAAAGAGAAGTTCACCATCGGGCCCTTCACCATTGAGCCCATCCGGGTGACGCACTCGCTTGTGGATTGCGTGGCGCTGGCCATCGAAACGCCGGTGGGCGTCATTATCCATACCGGCGATTTCAAAATCGATCTGGCGCCGCTCGACGACAAGGCCTTCGACCTGCACACCTTTGCCGAGTACGGCAAGCGCG
>CAZPEZ010000114.1:0-12577 GCA_964585715.1 uncultured Occallatibacter sp. | reverse complement strand
ACCACGTATTCACCCCCAGAGACATCCTCTGCTCCTGCTGTCGCGCAACGCCCGTTCTGGATTCAACTCCGCGTCACACCCCTTTCACATCAACTAGCTCTGGACATAACCTCATCCATTTATTGAAGCCTGTGTGGCCTCGGCACTGTCCCGGTCGCGTCACGCATTCACCACCCCAGTATCCACTCTGATCAACGAGGTTTCTCCAATGTTCCAACTCAACATTTCAGACTCCATTGAAGTTCCGCTTCTCACTCTTCTCGAGCTGCTCACCTTCGCGGCTTGGATCTCCTTCGTTCTGCTCATCCCCGATCGGATCCTCGGTCGGTGCGTCTGGGGTCTCCTCAAGGTGCTGCTCTTTCTTTTGAGCATCCCCTATTGCGTGGCGCGCTGGCTCTTTGTTCTTCCCCGGCCGATCGACTGCCAGTCGCACAGTCTCTTCTGCCGGTGTCGAGGCTGCTGCGCACCTGAAAAAGAAACGGAGCAACTGTTGCGGTCCTCCAAACCGTGATCTGCGCGACCAAATCTGCGCTCCACCATCCGATCCGCAGCAAGAGCTTGCGCTGCTGGTTGCGGCGCCTACGAGACAGGCGTCGAGTCCGACCGGAAGGACGAAATCTCAGCCCCCGGGATGTCGTCTCGACGGCTTCCTGCGCCGACGGAATCCCGAGGACTCACCCCACTCTTCCCTACCCTTACCCGGCGCGTACTGGTCCCATCCTGATTCACGCAATCCGCGTCGAAAACAATCCGCATCCTGCCCCCTCCTGCGAGAAACCAACGAACGCACTGAGCTAATCGGCCGCGACCTTCTGACGAAGTCTGCGGCTGAGCTCTCGAGCTGGCGCGAGGTGCTCCAGGAGAGCGCAGCGAACGGAGAACAACCTCAACAACATTTCTCCTTCCTGTTGATTTGGAGAATCGAGGTCCAGGAATGAACCAAGGAATCGGAGAACTTCCTCCGCGATGCTCCAGTTGCGCTTCAACACGTGAATGTAGAAGAACCGCAGAGACGCCAGCCGCAGGATGACGGTGTTCGGACTGAACTTCAACTTGGTGAACAGCATCGCCTGGTACTTGCGAATGTCCTCAGGGCCAAGCTGATCGGGCGGACGGCGAAAGTACCGGCTGAAGTGCTCAACACCGTGCAGGTATGTGCGGATGGTGGTAGCGGCGAAGTTGCGGCGATGCAACTCCTCAACCATGAGCTGACGTAGCTGGTTCACAGAGGATCCTCCTTCTCTGCGAACCAACCTATCCCGATAGCCTCAACGGCTGGTCAGATGCACGCGGAAGCGTCCGCCGCCGCAGCGGCTTCGTTCATGTCGGCAAGGGTCCACTAATCTGCTCATCTCCCTCGCGCCTTCCCATCGTCGACTCGGATCCCCAAGCAAAGCCCCACACCAAAGTGCTGCCGTCCACGCCGCACCTTTGCCGATTAGTTCCCTCCATTCCTGCACGATCGTCTCAGTGAATTCTTCTGCTTTCACTCAAAGACGGCCTAACTCATTTCGTATCTGGCGCTTACTATCTAAGCCGGTTTTTTCATCGACTTACAGTCGCCACTCAAAGGTATAGGTGCCTGAAAATAAACTACTTAACCCCACCGGGCTGGGAGGGGGATACCCATGCGTTTTCGCCTGTCGTCCCATCAGCAGCTGCGCTGATGATGGGGCCCGGACGTGCGGGGTCTCGGAAGAACAGGCCGCGTTCTTCGCAAATCTCACGAAGCATCTGTGGCAATCCACACAGATGTCCCGCGTGGAACATGCGCGGTGGGCCGAGCAACTCATGCCGCCACGCGAAGCGATCGCCTGGACGGCTAGTCCTCGATCTTCTTGTGCAGACTCTGCGCGTCGAACGGTGAGCGCACCTTCTGATCGTTGTCGAAATAAACAAACACGTCACGAGACGCCTGCTTGGGTCCTTCGGTCGTGCTGGCATGATCGCCGTCCGTGACTTCCTCGCTGCGCGACCACGCAAGAACACGCTTCGCCCACTCATCGAGAGCTTCCGGCGTGTAGCCGCTTGAATACAGCTTCTCGCTACCGTGCAGGCGGCAATACATGAAGTCCGCAGTGATGTCGAAGAGGCGCGGCCATTCCGGCGTGTCGGCGACCACCAACGCGACCTGATGTTTGCGCAGAATTGCGACGTACTCCTCGCACGCAAAGCTGTTGTGCCGGACCTCGATGGCGTGGCGGAACGGCAGGTCCTCTGCGACCTCGAGCCACGCGCGGCCGTTCATCCATCGATCGTGATTGGCCGCGATGCGCGCAGCCTCGGCGTGCGTGTGCGGCAGCAGCCGGCAGAAATTCTCGATCACATCTGCATCGAACTTGGAGCTCGGCGGAAGCTGCCACAGAATGGGCCCCAGCTTCTTTCCCAGCCGAAGAATCCCCTGCGCGCAAAAGTTCGCGAGCGGCGCTTCCACATCCACGAGCCGCCGAATGTGGGTGATGAAGCGCGGCGCCTTCACCGAAAACACAAAGTCGTCCGGCGTGTCGTCGCTCCAGCTCTTGAAGCTCGTGGGCCGCTGCAGCGAGTAGAACGAGCCGTTCAGCTCGATGCTGTTGAAGTGCTGCGATGCGAACTGGAGCTCCTTCTTCTGTGGGAGCTTTTCGGGGTAGAAGGTTCCCTGCCAGCCTTCGTAGCGCCAGCCCGAGATGCCGATGCGAATGTTCGCCGGAGAAGTCATGGCCTGTTAGGCCCTTTGTAGCACAGGGCCTTGATAGAGACCGGAAGTTTGTGGCGAGTCCGTTCGCGATCTGAGGCGATCCGACCGCTAGACCGGCCGCTCGAACCAGGTTCCTCTCGTCAGGCGCATCGTCACGTAGAAGACGAAGAGCATGGTTGCCGCGCCGCAGCAGTCGAGCACCACGTCGCTCGCGAGACCGGTTCGGTTAGGCAGAAACGTCTGATGGAACTCGTCCGATGAAGCCGTGAGTGCGGTGCCCAGCAGAGCAAGCAGCGCAGTCTGAAGGAAGTTCAAGCGCGGAAGGCTCATCCAGAAGGCCCGCAACCACGTGAGAGCGACGAGACCATAGCCCGTGAAGTGGCCGGTCTTGCGGATGAGGTGATGAAGCAACGCCCATGCGTCTTCGGTGACGGGACCGAAGACGTGCTCCCAGAGCCAGCGCAGTGGACCCGAAGTGTGATCCGCGCCGAGGTATTCGGTCGATTCCATCGCAATCATGAGTACGGCAAGTCCGACGGGAAACCAGGCACGCGTCCAGTAGAGAAAAGTGCGCTTCACTTCGGGCGAGTTCTGCAAACAGGCGGCCTTTCTTCAGGTGCGATCGCGAACATGATCCATCGGAGCGTTCGGGCGCGAGGAATTCTCGCCGGTGCAAGCCTACCTCATCTACTCGACGTGGTAGTTGGGCGCCTCGCGGGTGATGAGGACATCGTGCACGTGGCTCTCACGCAGGCCCGCGCCGGAGATGCGCACGAACTGCGCCTTCTCCTGGAGCTCGGCAATCGTGCCGCAGCCCAGGTAGCCCATGCCCGATCGGAGGCCGCCCACCAGCTGATACACCATCGATTCCAAGGGCCCACGGTAGGGAACGCGGCCCTCGATGCCTTCGGGAACATACTTCGCGAGGCGGTTCTGGTTGCCGCGCTCACGCTGGACGACGCCCTCTGTTCCATCTTCAATGCCGGCCAGATCGGAACTGCTCTGAAAATATCTTTCGCCTCCGCCGATACTCATCGCGGTCAACGAGCCCATGCCGCGGTAGGTCTTGAAGCTGCGGCCTTGAAATAAGACGATCTCACCCGGACTTTCATCGACGCCGGCGAAGAGCGAACCGATCATGACCGTACTGGCGCCTGCCGCGATGGCCTTGGTGACTTCGCCTGAATACTTGACGCCGCCATCGGCAATCACCGGGATGCCGGCCTTGGCAGCGGCGCGCGCTGCCTCGGCGATGGCGGTGATCTGCGGCATGCCCGCGCCGGTGACCACGCGCGTGGTGCAGATGGAGCCGGGTCCAAAGCCCACCTTGACCGCGTCCGCTCCGGAGTCGATCAAGGCCATCGCGCCTTCGTAGGTGGCCACGTTGCCGGCCAGCAATCCAACCCCTGGGAAACGCTTCTTGACCTCACGCACTGCCTCGAGAACACGCGAGGAATGGCCGTGCGCCGAATCGATCGCCAGTACATCGACGCGCGCGTTGACGAGCTCGGCAGCACGCTCCAGATAGTCACCCGTAGCCCCGATCGCGGCACCGACACGCAGGCGGCCTTTGTCGTCCTTGCTGGCATTGGGGTATTTCAGTTTCTTCTGGATGTCTTTGACGGTGATCAGGCCCATGAGCTCGTAGTGCTCGTTGACCACCAGGAGTTTCTCGATCCGATGCTTGTGCAGGATCAGCTCGGCTTCTTCGAGCGTCGTGCCCACCGGAACCGTGACCAGATCTTCCTTGGTCATAATGTCGCCAATGGGGATGTCGGTCCGCGTCTCAAAGCGAAGATCGCGATTGGTGAGGATGCCGACCAATCGTTTCCCCTGGGTGACCGGGACGCCGGAGATCTTGTAGCGGCGCATGACTGCGAGCGCGTCGGAGATCATCTGATCGGGTCCGATTGTGACCGGATCGACGATCATGCCGCTTTCGGAGCGTTTCACCTTATCGACTTCGCCTGCCTGCGCCTCGATGTTGAGATTGCGATGGACGATCCCGATCCCGCCCTGCTGGGCCATTGCGATCGCCATACGGGATTCGGTCACCGTATCCATTGCCGAAGAGAGAAGGGGCGTGTTCAGGGTAATGTCGCGCGTCAGTTGCGTCTGCGTGCTGACCTGTGTGGGCACCACTTCGCTGTAGGCAGGAACCAGCAGCACATCGTCGAAGGTCAGGGCTTCCGGGAGATTTTTCGAGAGCATAATGCGTTGATGCGCCGGTCGGACCGGAGATTCAGGCTCCGGCACGGCAGGCGCTTTTGACTATTGTAATGGAACCCTGCGGTGGGGCCGACTGCCCGCCAAGTGCGGGCATGCAAGCGCGAAGAAGCAACAAGCATTCCGGCGGTCTTCGTCCGGAGTTGAAGCGGCGGTTGTTTGCAACTCAGACTCCCACAGGGTAAGGCTTGGGGCTGGACTCTTCGGTGTTCGCCCCGCCGCTGCGCCAGCGCTCGAAGCGTCCCTGCAAAAGGCTCATGAGTCCCGTGTACCAGTAACCGACGACGAACAGAATGAGGAACGGCGCGGTGAAGTAATTGTGATTCGAGAAGGTATAGAGGATTGCCAAAAAAAAGTAGGCGCCGAAGAGCAGCTCGATCCAGGGCGCGAGCACAAGGCGCTTGCGATACTTCGATGCCTGGGACTTCTCGCCCTTCTTCGCGACCCGGTATTTGGGCGTGCGCACGAATGCGCTCTTGATCCCGAACAGCGCTTCCATCACTGCTTTGGTATTGGTCACTGTGAGGCCGATGCCGAGCGCCATCAGAAAGGGTAAGTAGAAGAAGGTCTTCGTCCAGGTTTTCGGGAAGAGCACGCGCTGGCTGGCCAGGTAGAACACCGCGATTGAGAACGTCGAGGCCGTGAAGAGCGGCACGTCGATGAGCAGCATCTGAAACCAGCCCTGATAGAAGCGGCAAATCATGGCGGGAATCAGGAGCGCCGACATAACGACCATAAGCGGGTAGCTCATATTAGCCGTCAGATGGTAGACGGCTTCAACCTTGATGCGCCGCGGCACATTCGACCTGAAGATCACGGGCAGCAGCTTGATGCTGGTCTGGATGAGCCCTTTGGCCCAGCGGGCCTGCTGCGTCTTGAAGGCCGTCATCTCGATCGGCAGCTCTGAGGGGCATTCGATCTCGGGCAGGTATTTGAACTTCCATCCCGCCAACTGCGAACGGTAGCTGAGGTCGGTGTCTTCAGTGAGCGTGTCGTGCTGCCAGCCTCCGCCGTCGTAGATGGCCTGACGACGCCACATGCCTGCGGTGCCGTTGAAATTGAAGAAGTCGCCCGAACGGACGCGCGCGCCATGCTCAAGCACAAAATGTCCGTCGAGGAGGATGGCTTCGATCTGGGTGAGCATGCTGTAGTCGCGATTGAGATGGGTCCAACGCGTCTGCACCATCCCGATCTCCGGCTCGGCAAAGTGGTGGATGACGTTCATGAGCCAGTCGGGCGGAGGAACGAAGTCGGCGTCGAAGATGGCGACGAACTCGCCCTTGGCGATCTTGAGGCCGGCGTCGAGTGCGCCTGCCTTAAATCCATGGCGATTGGTCCGGTGAATGTAGACGATGGGGTGGCCCATGGCGGCATAGCGGTCCACGATGGCCGAAGCAACCTGTGTCGTCTCGTCGGTCGAGTCATCGAGCACCTGGATTTCCAGCTTTTCGCGCGGATATTCCATGGCGCAGACGGCCTCGATCAGGCGATCGATCACGAATTGTTCGTTAAAGATGGGCAGTTGGACGGTGACGCGGGGCAGCTCGTCGAAGTGCAGGGGAGGATTGGGGTCGTAGTTCTTCCGGTATTTGTAGTAGAGGTAGCAGAGCGTGTAGCGGTGAACGCCGTAGATAGCCAGAACGATCATCACCGCGAAGTAAGGAATGAGCAGGGCGAAATCGAACCAGTTCCAGTGATAGAGGCCGCGGAAGGTCTGGTCCGCATACTGCATCTTGAGGTAATGCCGCAGGCCGTTCTGCGAGGCGAAAACCATCCAGGCAGCAGCGCGTCCGGGCAGCTCGTTCACCAGCTGGGTTGGCCAATTGAGTTGGTTAGCAAGCGCGGCGAACAGGGCAAAGCCTCCATTTACGGTCCATTCTTATTGTAAGGGGTTGAGCGATATAGGCCATCGAGGCCGGGTTGCGGTCCCGTCTGCCCCTGGCGTAAGGTGAGCACAGCCAGGAGGCTGACACGTTCATGTCGACGGTTGCCAGTTTGCCGATTGCCGCTGCTGCGGGGGGAAGTTTTCTGATTGAAACGCGGACCCCCGCCGAGATTTTCACGGCAGAGGACCTGAACGAGGAGCAGCGTCAGTTTGCGGCGACCGCGGCGCAGTTTGCCCGCGAGGAGATTCTGCCGGCTACAGATGACGTTGAAGCGAAGAAGCCGGGCGTGTTGCGCGGCCTTCTTGGCAAGGCCGGCGTGCTGGGCCTGACTGGAATCGAGGTCCCCGAGGCGTATGACGGAATGGGGCTGGACAAAATCAGCTCAACGGCGATCACCGATCACATGTCGGTTCTGGCCAGCTTCTCGACGGCGTTCGGCGGGCAGATCGGCATCGGGACGCTGCCGCTGGTCTGGTACGGGACCGAGGAGCAAAAGAGACGATATCTGCCGAAGCTGGCCACGGCGGAGTGGATCAGCGCGTACGCCTTGTCGGAAGCGAGTTCAGGCTCGGATGCGATGAATATCCGGACGCGCGCGACCTTGTCGACCGACGGAGAGAGCTATGTCCTCAACGGCGAGAAGATGTGGATTACCAACGCAGGAATTGCCGATCTCTTCACCGTCTTCGCCAAGATTGACGGCGAGAAGTTCTCGGCGTTCCTCGTAGAACGAACCGCACCTGGATTGAAGATCGGAGCGGAAGAACACAAGCTTGGCATTCGAGGCTCCTCGACCTGCCCGGTGGTCCTGGACAATTGCACGATTCCGGCGTCGAACCTGCTGGGCGAGCCAGGCAAGGGGCACCACATCGCATTCAACGTGCTGAATGTGGGCCGATTCAAGCTGGGAGTAGCCTGCGTGGGCGGGGCGCGCCATGCCTTGGCGCACATGATCCGTTACGCCAAGGAACGCAAGGCGTTCGGAAGGGCGATCGCCGAGTTTGGCCTGATTCAGCGCAAGATTTCGGCGAGCGCGACGCGACTCTACGCCGCCGAGAGCATGGTCTACCGCACGGCCGGCATGATCGACGCCGCGCTGGAGTCGCTGGGCGAGCGAGGGCATGAGCCGCTGGAGATCCAGAAGCGCATCGAGGAGTATGCGGTCGAGTGCTCGATCCTGAAGGTCTACGGGTCGGAGATGCTGACACTCGTGGCCGACGAGTTGCTTGCGACCATGGGTGGATACGGCTATGTGGAGGAGTATCCGGCTGAGCGGTACTATCGCGACGCGCGAATCAACCGCATCTTTGAAGGTACGAACGAAATTAACCGGCTCATCATCACGGGATGGCTTCTGAAGAAGGCGACACGCGGCGAGCTTCCACTGCTGGGTGCGATCAAGGGCGTAATGGATGAAGTGATGCAGCCGCCCTCGTTCGATTCGAGCGACGAGTCAAACGAGGTCCTGGCACGCGAGGCCGATGTGCTTGCCGCGATCAAGCGGGTCGCACTTTTTGCAGCCGGCGTGGCAAGCCAACGCTACATGACTGCGATGCAGGATCAGCAGGAAGTGATGGCCGATCTGGCGGACATGATCGCGCAGGTGTATGCACTGGAGTCGGCGTTGTTGCGGTCACGCAAGCTCGCTGCTGCGGGCAGTAGGACTGCCGATGCTGCTGCCGCGATGACGGGTCTGTTAGCGGACGAGAGTATGGAGTTGCTCGAACACGCGGCGCGGCGTGTGCTGGCGGCGTGTGCGGAAGGAGATATGTTGCGCACGCAGCTGGCAATTTTACGTCGGCTCACGAAGTTCACGCCAACGGATGTTGTGAGCCTGAGCCGAAAGGTGGCAGGATATTGCGTTCAGTCGGAGCGCTATCCGCTCAGTTCGGTTTGAGGCGCTTCAGGTTCTTGCAGCCCTCGTCGAACCCGCCTTCACATGCCTTGTGGTAAAGCTCTTCGGCTTGGTTCTCGTCTTTAGCCACACCGGTTCCGCTTTCATAAAGGAGGCCGAGATTCAAGCAGCCTCTCGGTACGCCGCCGTCACAGGCTTTGCGTGCGAATGCAGCCGACTGGATTGGGTCCTGGGGAACGCCGCTGCCCCTGAAATACAGAACGGCCAGGTAGTTGCATCCGTCGGCGTTGCCGCCATCGCAGCCCTTTTTGTAGAGCTGGGCGGCCGCGCTGTCATCCTTTGTCACGCCAAAACCTCTTCCGTAGGCATCACCGAGGTTCGTGCAACCGGCGGGATAGCCGGCGTCGCAGGACTTCTTGAAAAGCGTGACTGCACGCGCATCGTCCTTCGCCAGCCCACCACCGTCCTGATAGATACGGCCGAGCCTGTTGCACGCGGCAGGGTCGCCGTTGTCGCAGGCCTTCTGGATGAAGAGCGCAGCCTGCGTTTCGTCCTTCGCCATACCTGCTCCGACGTGATACATCTCGCCCAGATCGGAGCAGCCCTGGGCATCTCCGCCATCGCAGGCTTTGCGGAGAAGAATCGCGGTCTGGTTGAGATCTTTCGCAACGCCCTTGCCGCTTGCGTAGGCGATTGCGAAGCTGGTGCACCCTGCCGCGAGCCCGCCGTCGCAGGCTTTGCCGTAGAAAGTGGCTGCCTGGCGCTGATCCATGCCGATGCCCCGTCCGGTTTGGTACATGTTGCCGAGGTTTTCGCAGCCCAGTGGCTCCGAGCCGGTACACGCCTTGCGAAAGAGCTCGGCGGCCTCGTCCTCGTCCTTGGCGACGCCGAATCCATTCTCGTGCATATAGCCGAGGTCGTTGCACCCACGCAAATTGCCGCCGTCGCACGCCTTTCGAAACAGAGCAACGGCCTGATGGTCGTCCTGGGCGACACCCATTCCGGCGCGAGAAAGCCAGCCGAGCATGGTGCAGGAGGCGGCGACGCCTCCCTGGCAGGCGAAATAGAGCAGGGGAGCGGCATCCGCGTAGCGGTGTTGCTTGGTCAGATCGTCTCCCCGGCCAAAGGCAAAGGCGGGCGTCATTGCACTGGTGTCGACGGTGGTTTCAAAAGCAGGAGCAATGCCAGGCATCGATGCGGGCGAAACAGCGGCGACGGTACGTGTGCTCGACTTGACCGACGCGGACTCGGTGGTAGTTGCGGGCGTCGGAGGTGGAGGGGTCGCGTGCGGGACCTGGGTAGGAGAGCTGCGCTCCACCGTGCGCGCGAAAACAAAGTCGCCCTCATCGTTATCCGAGTTGCGAATGATGGAGTACTGGGGAAGCTGCTCGGACTTGCCTGCGACCTGCTGGCGTACGGAGCCATAGAACAAATCGCTGGCCGTGAACATGGGCTGGCTTTCCTTGTCGAGTGCGCGCAGCACGGCATTGGCGAAGACCGAGTGGCCGTTGCTGCCGCCGTCGGCGACGGGCTCGTCTCCGCCGCTGGCCATCAGCGTGCGCGAACGGGAGCGCAACATGCGATTGAGGAAGGCAGCTTTGCCATCGGAGGGAACGGGCGCGTCGGCGTCGCGCGACAGGGCGCCCGAGTAGCAGCTGTCCGAGATGATGAGCACGTGGCGCGAAGGAAGCACGCGCACACCCGTGGTGAGATCGTCGGCGATGATGCGGTTCGGACTGCTCCCGGAGTCGGCGTCGACGGGAAGCCAATAGGCTTTCTGCGCTTCGTGATCGGAGAATCCATGGCCAGCGTAGTAGATCAGCAGATTGTCGTCGGGGCCGAGCGCGTTGCGGAGACGTGCCAGGGCGTCGAGGATCTTGAAGCGCGTGGCGTTCTGATCGAGGAGATAGGTGACCCGAAAGCTGTAGCGGTCATGCAGCAAGGCTCCGACCGCCTTGGCGTCGTCGACGGCAGTCTTCAGCTTCGGAAGGGGCGCGGCGTAGTCATCGATGCCGATGACGAGCGCGTAGTAGGCCCCGTTCGCGACGGCTGACTGCGAGGGCTGACCGGGATCGAGGCCGCGGCTTTGCTGCCCTGCAGCCGACGCAGCACAGATCAGGAGAGAAACTAGAGCAGCAAGAAGGATAGGATGAGTGCTGGCGCCCAGATTCAGCGGCGATCTCGAACGGTCGGAAGCCGAGCCGGATTTCGTTTGACGATCCATGAGGGCCTCTCGAAAATGCCGACGGGGAACTTGAGAGGGAATGGACCGATTCTACGCGAGGATTGGGCGGATCGGAGCAGCTTTCTTGGGGTGGAGCGTCGAGGTGGGCGATGCGAGGGGGGCTGCTGCAGGAATGGAACCCATTCTTCCGTGCGGAATGAAAGGAAGAATGGGCTCGGACGAATCTCGAAAGTCGACTTAGCCCTGCTGCTGCTCGTCCTTCTTCTCTTCTTCCCGATTCTCGATGAAACCGGTGATGGCCTTGGTACCTTCAAAGCCTGCGATGGCGGCAACGCCTTCGGTCAGGATGCCCGCATTGGGGTCGAGCTTCTTCACGCCTTCGACGGCGGCGAATGCTCCGGCTGCTTCTTCAAGTATGCCCATGAACTTCTCCTTTACACATTCAGTTGAATCGGTGAACCCACCGGGGAGTGCCTAGCATAGCACTTTGTTCCATCGGAGGACGAGCGGCATCCTGTTCAAAACTGCCGCACTCCCGGAGGCGAAAAAACGGAGCCCGCTGCTCGAAATGAGCAACGGGCTGTCGCAGGTAAAAGAGCTTCTGCGCTATGCCTTGGCCGAGGTGAGCTGGCCGAGGTCGGAGGCGATCTTTTCGGTCGAGAAGGCTTCGAGCAGATCGCCTTCCTTGATATCGCCGAAGTTGGCGATGCCAATGCCGCACTCCATGCCGTTGGTGACTTCGCGAGCATCGTCCTTGAACCGCTTCAGCGATCCAACTTTGCCCTTGAAGACCTGTTCGCCATCCCGCATCACCTTGATCTCCGAGTCGCGGCGGATGACGCCGTCAGTGATGCGGCAGCCGGCGATGGTGCCGACTTTGGGGATTCTGAAGACGTTGAGCACTTCGGCGCGGCCGATGTAGTTCTCCTTGAACGTAGGTTCGAGGAGGCCCATCATGGCGAGGCGCATCTCGTCCTGCAGCTCGTAGATGATGGAGTGGAGGCGGATTTCGATGCCTTCTTGTTGCGCTAGTTCGGCAGCCTTGCGTTCGGGGCGCACGTTGAAGCCGATAACGATGGCGTTCGAAGCAGTTGCCAGATCCACGTCGCTTTCGGTGATGGAACCAACGCCAGAGCGGATGACTTTGATGCGCACCTTCTCAGTGGACATGCGAACGAGCGAGTCGGCTAGCACCTCAACCGAACCAGTGACGTCGCCTTTGATGATGAGCGGCAGGTCCTTGACGCCGGCTGTGCGAATCTGCTCGGAGAGATTCTCAAGGGTTACACGCGAGCTCTTGGCGAGTTGCGCCTCGCGCTCCTTCATCTTGCGGTACTGCGCAATACCCTTGGCCTTGTCGCGATCGGCCACAACGAGGAACGTATCGCCGGCGTCGGGCATCGATTCGAGGCCGAGGACTTCGATCGGAGTCGAGGGGCCGGCTTCTTCAATGGCGCGTCCGCGATCGTCGAACATCGCGCGGACTTTGCCGAAGGTGTTGCCGACAATGTAGCTCTCGTTGAGCTTGAGCGTGCCGTCCTGGATAAGGACCGTTGCCACTGCGCCGCGCCCGCGATCGAGCTTGGCTTCAATGACCGAGCCGACAGCTTTGCGGCCTGGCGTAGCCTTGGGCGCCTTGATGTCGGAGACCAGGCAGATCATTTCGAGCAGCCCGTCAAGGTTCTCGCGTTTTTTCGCCGAGACTTCAACGAAGACCGTGCCTTCCTGACCTGCGCCGGCCCACTCCT
>CAZPEZ010000113.1:0-12587 GCA_964585715.1 uncultured Occallatibacter sp. | reverse complement strand
GCATCTGCTTTGGGAGCAGAGGGTCGGAGGTTCGAATCCTCTCGCCCCGACCATTCTTCATTCTTAGCCTTTTTTGCTATGAGGTCGAAGGGCTTTCTGTATGTAGGATAAAGACTTACGGCGTCGACTGAGCAGTTCGAAAGTACTATTTTCGCCAAATCGGCCTGTTCGAACGGATTCGCCATAAGAAACTTAGAATGAGCGATTTGAGCGAGTTCTAAAGTTGACTGAAGATTTTGCGCACGCTGGGTGGTTCTCACGTCGTCAAGACTACTGAGCTGAATCTTTTTAACTAATACCTAGTCCGCCCAGTTGGCTTCCTTAGACCGCCAGAAGTCGACGCTGATTTCACCCTTAAGCTTGTCGTTGTACGCTGCGTTCCTGTCGCGATTCAGGGTACTTAGCGCATCGTTCAGTTGCTCCCGTTCATTATGGATTCGCTCTCGAGTCTCATTCTCTTCGGCTTGGAGAGCAGTCTGTATCATTCGCGCAACGTGCTCGGGCAGATGAATTGATCGCATCACCTCGTTCAGCCTTTCGCTTATCTCCTGCTCGCGGAATCGCGGCAGCTCGCAGGGTCCACGGCCACAGGTGCAACGGTAGTACACATACTTTCCCTTCTTCCGCTCACCCGTTACGCTTGAAGAAGCTGTACAGAGGTGTGCACCCAGTGTTAGTCGACAACGATACGTTTGCGTTCGCCAACCGGTCTGGACGGATTCGTTATTACCGCAAGCTTGAGAACTCAAATTGAGTCCGGAAGATTCGGAACGCGCTCATGGCGCGATTCCGGGTGCAGACCCGCTCCCGAAGAGCTGGTGATGAGATTGCCTTCGCAAAGCCAACTCCTAATGAACAACACTTGAAAGCCTGTTCATTCCGGCCTTGTTGGGTTGTCCCCCTCCCGCGCCATTCAGTACTGACGCGCGGACAAATTCCATATGTGATAGATATTAAATAAGTTGATCCTAATTTCGAGTTTCCTGCGCTCACTCTGCTGGACGTGACATTTGAGTATCAGGCGGTTTGCCAAAGTTGGCGCTGTTTTCATTTCGTCCGGGATGCCGCTGGTTTCTATTGTGGAGGCTGGACCCGGATTGCACTAGCTGCATCGTTGGAGAGGTGGATGAGTTTGGCTGACCTTCCAACCGTCACAGAATAACCATCATTCATGGTTCGTGCTTTGACATCCAGACGAACCCCCGGCGCTATCCCGCAATTTGTCAGAAATTTGAGCCGCATCGCATCGTTGTCGGAGATGCTCGCCACTATGAGCTCGCCCAATTCCTGCGTCTCCGCCAAAGGTCTGGAGTTCTGAGCGGGCATCTTCCCGTCCATGGCCGGTATGCCATGTCCATGCGGATCCACAGTCGGATTCCCGAGTTTGGCGGCAATGCGCTCCTCGAACCGCTCGGAGATGAAATGCTCCAGCCGCTCCGCCTCTCCGTGGACTTCTTCCAGCGGGTAGTCCAGCACCTTATAGAGAAACGTCTCGATCAGCCGGTGATGACGGAGCACTTCGAGAGCGCGCTGCTTTCCCGCCTGCGATAGCCGGACGCCGCGATGGCGTTGGTACTCGACCAGCGGTGTGGGTAAAGCCGCAAGTTTTTGCAGCATATTGGTTACCGATGCCGGGGCCACCCCTAGCCGATCAGCCAACGCCGTGCTGCTCACGCGCCCTTCCTCTGGCCCTCCCAGGGCGAGAATGGCCTTCAAATAATCATCTACCGATTCGGAATGCGGGTTGGATTGGCGGCGTGCTGTCATCATCAGGCCTGTCCACTCAAGACTTGACACCTTTTCAATTTTAGGCGAATCTGATATTTAGGCAAGCCTAAATTGTCGCTTGCCGCTCATTCTTCCCGGTTTCCGTTCCAGAGCTTCGATGACTCGCCGGGAAGTTCCCAACCGACAACCGGAGGTCCGCATGACGCGCAATCGAACCGCAAAGATCTTCGTCCTGACCTCATTGTTAACTATGGTTAACTCTTTTTGTTTGTTGGCGCAAAGCGGTACCAGCAGCGCCCTGACCGGGACGGTTGCGGACAAGAGCGGCGCGGTGATCTTGAACGCCCAAGTCAAGGCAACCAATATGAATACAGGGGCTGTGCGCGCCGTTCAGAGCAACTCTGACGGACGCTTTCTCTTCAGTCAGGTGAATCCAGGAATCTATCGAATCGAGGTTCGTGCACAGGGATTCGGCCCGGCACAGTCTGAGCCCACGGGTGTCTCGGTTGGCCAGACAGCTACGGTGAACTTCTCGTTGTCTCCGGAAACGACCGAGCAAACCGTCGAGGTGATGGAGCAACTCGGGTTGATGAGTCTGGAGAACCCCAACACCTCCACGACGATCGAAGCCGAGACCATCAAGAATCTTCCCAACCCCGGCCAGGATCTGACTTATGTGGCCCAGTTCGCTCCCGGCGCGTTGATGAATACTGCCGGGTCATCGAATGACGCCAAGGCCGCCGGCGGTTATGGCAATGTCGAATTCAATGGTCTGCCTGCGACATCCAACGGTTATATTCTCGACGGCTTCGACTCCAACGATCCCTTTCTCGGCTTGAATATCGGGCTCTCCACGAATCTCGTCATCGGACTGGACGCATTGCAGGAAGCGACCGTCAACACCAACTCCTATGCGGTCGATCAGGGCCGCTATGGAGCTTCCCAGGTAAATTACTTCACCAAGTCGGGATCGAATCAACTGCATGGCGACCTATACGAGATTTGGAATGGATCGCTGCTGAATGCGACAGATTATTTCCTTCATGCCAACGACACTCCCGGAAACATCGCGAAGAAGCCGCGCTCGACTGTCAACGAATTCGGTGTCAGCGTGGGCGGACCGATCCTGAAGGACCGCCTCTTCTTCTTTACCCACTACGAAGGCATCCGCATCGCTCTGCCGCTGGTGGCGCGCACAACGGTCCCCACGCCGGCGTATCAGCAGTATGTGCTGCAGCAATTGCCGCTTGGTGGAACCGATCCGATCAATGGTACGGCGCTGCCTGCGCAGCCTCAAGAAGTTGCGTTCTACCAGAAAATGTTCGCACTCTATAGCCATACGGCAGGCACGCCGACGCCCGTGCTCAGTTGCCCGCTGGATGCGAGCGGCGCACTGTTGACGGGCACGCAAACCACCGCCAATATCTTCAACGGAGCCGGTTGTGCGAACATCCGCACCCAGTCAATGAACAACAGCGACAGCGAGAACCTGATCGTCCTCAAGATCGATCACACGATCGATGCAAATAACAGCGTCTGGTATCGCTTTCAGCAGGACACGGGATTGCAGGCTGCTTATACCGATCCGATCAACACCATTTTCAACTCCTATTCGCCGCAGCCGCAGCGCACCCTGGTGCTGGGCTACACGCGCATCTTCACGCCGAATCTGATCAATCAATTCAATCCCGGGGTGAGCTGGTATTCGAGCCTCTTTCTGCCCAACAATTACGCACAGGTGCTCGATACTTTTCCCATCGTGCTGGCGGGAGGCAGTTCCAACGCGCCGTTCACCACGGTTGGCGGCAACGACCAGACCTATACCCAGGGCCGCAAGGTGACACAGTGGCAGATCAACGATAACCTCATTTGGACGCATGACCGGCATAGCTTCAAGTTTGGCGAGAACTCCCGCAGGCTGGACATAAGCGATTACGACCTGGGCGAAGGCGTTGTTCCCACGGTGGTCTATAACGATCTGGCGCAACTCACCTATGGTGCCGCATCCACAGCCACGGCAGGTTTTCCGTTGACGCGGAGCGAGCGCATCGCCCTCGGCAACCTTGACCTCTACGCCATGGATACAATCAAAGTCGGTCAAAGATGGACACTGGTGGCTGGGTTGCGCGCGACCTGGAACACGAATCCGGTGAATCAGCATCGCCTGTTCGCGCGGCCTGCCGGATCGTTCCTCGCGATGCAACACTCAATCGATCAGCCGTTGAATCAGGCGATCCAGACCAATGTGCGCTCCCTGTTTCCCGGCACGCCTCTCTTCAGTTGGCAGCCACGCGCTTCGTTAGCTTACAAAGTATCGGAGAAGATTGCGCTCCACGCCGGTGGAGGCGTCTTCAACGATATTATCCCTGCGCAGATTGCCGATCTGGGCGCGACCAATGCCCCCTACGCTCCGGTCTTCGTGGGCGGCATCAACGGACAGGTGGGCGGCATAGGCATCGCGCCCGGAGTAAAAGACAGCGCAGTCGATGCGACCGCCGCGGCCAACCGGTCCTTTCAAAACATATTCAGTTCGGGTGGAGCGCCGTGTGCGGGAATACAAGCGGAAGCTGCCATCTGTCCGCTGGCGGTAGATATGAACACCTTTCCCAGCGGCCCGCTGAAGACGCCCTACTTTCTGCAATGGAGCCTGGGAGTTGAGCGTGAGTTGGGAGCGCGCGGATCGCTGCGCCTGGATTATGTCGGAACCCGCGCAGTGCAGGAGCCTTATCAGGTACAGTTGAACGGCTATCAAACCGTGTGCGATGGCTGCTTCGCGCCCTTCGCTTACAACCAGCCGCTCGACCAGCGCTTCGCCAGCGTCAACGAGTTCCGCACCGGCGCGGGCAGCCACTACAGCGGTTTGCAAAGCAGCGCGGGCAAGACCATTGGCGGGCTGACAGTGCGCGCCAATTACACCTACAGTCATTGTCTCGATGAAGTGTCGAATGGAGGCTTGCTGCCGTTCTCCAGCCTTGGCATTCTCTCCCCGCTTCCGGGCAGCCTGCGCAAGGAATACGGCAACTGCGACTATGACGTGCGCCACAACCTGTCGGCCTTCGGGATCTATGAGATCCCCTTCCACTCCAGTCACCAGTTGCTGCGGAAAACGCTGGGCGGCTGGCAGATTTCGCAGACCGCCTTCCTGCACAGTGGCTTGCCGTTCAGCGTACTCAGTGCGCCCTACACCGCCAATAACAACGGCATCTTCCAAGGCAGCGGCCCTCAATTTGCAAACCGTGTTCCCGGCGTTCCGCTCTATCGCAAAAGTTCGGTCTCTGGCGTGACCCAGACGGGCACTCGTCAGTGGCTTAACCCGGATGCATTCGCTTCGGTCGTGGATCCCGGCACCGGAGCCTGTGCCGGCGGCGATTCGCCCACGAATTGTCAATTCGGAAACTCCGGACGCAACAATCTCCGCGGACCTCATTTCACTTACTCCGAGATGTATCTTACCAAGAGAATTCCCATCACGGAACGCGTGAGCTTTCGGTTGGACACGCAAGCGTTCAACATCTTCAATCATCCCAACTTCGCACTGCCCAGCAACCAGGCAGGCACGCCCGACAAGCCTGCAACTCAGACAGGTTTCGGCGCACTGGCCAGCACCATTTCACCCCCCACCGGATTACTCGGAGTAGGACTCGGTGGTGATAGCTCCCCGCGCATGATCGCTTTCCAAGGCAGAATTGAGTTCTAACTGCCCCTGCGTACTGAATTCGGGTGTTCCCGCCGTGACTCTCGCGTCCATGTCCTTTTCAACGGGGACGGATTCTCCGCTGATCATCGATTCATCGAGGGAACTGCGGCCTTCAAGGATGATCCCATCGACGGGGACTTTCTCGCCGGGACGGACGCGGAGCCGGTCGCCAACTTGCACCTGATCGAGCGGCACGTCGGCTTCACCGCCCTTGTCGTCAAGCCGCTTCGCTGTCTTCGGAGCCAGGCCAAGCAGGGCGAGAATCGCGCCGCTGGTTTCGCTGCGAGCGCGCAACTCCAGTACCTGACCCAGGAGAACGAGTGCGACGATCACCGCAGCCGGCTCGAAATACACGTCAATCTGTCCCCCCGCCGCGAAACGAGGCAGGAAAGACCTGAGGAACGACAGTAGCGAAGAGGCTATAGAGATAGGCCGAGCCGGTACCGAGGGAGATGAGAGTGAACATGTTGAGGCTGCGGTGCACAATGGATTGCCAGCCCCTGACAAAGAAAGGCAACCCACACCAGAGGACCACCGGGGTTGCGAGAGCGAATTCGATCCACGCCCAAGCTTTCGCCGAGAACAGGTGTTGCATCGGCTTGGAAGGCAGAAATGCGGAGACCATCAGGGCGAGTATGGGTAGGGCGAGCGCGACGCTGATCCATAGCCGCCTCTTCATGTCAGTCAGCTCTGGAGTGCTCTCTTCGGCGGTCACCTCGCGGGATTCGAGCACCATTCCACAGATAGGGCAAGCACTCGGCGCATCGCACACGATCTGCGGATGCATCGGACAGGTATATTCTGTGTGCTTGGCTGTGGCGGAAACGGTCGCTGGTTCAAGCCCCATGCCGCACTTCGGGCAGCTGCCCTGCCCCGACTGCTTGACCTCAGGATGCATGGGGCAGGTGTATTCCCTCTGCGGCTCGGTCTTTGCAGGCAGGTGCGAGGCAAGCGTCACCAGCTTGGCCTGCACGTATTTATCCGGCGCGGCGCGGAACTTTGCTGCGCAACCATTGCTGCAGAAGTAGGCAGTTGCGCCCTGATGCTCGATGCTTGCCGCCGCCTTCGACGGATCGACCTTCATCCCGCATACGGGATCCAACACTTCAGGCTGCTGCATAGTGCGATTGTTGACTTGTTCGCACACTTCGGTCTGTGTCTTTTTGCTCTGAGAGCCAGCGTAAATCAGATGGACCATTGTGTGGTTCTTGCTATCCTTTATCCATGCATCCGGAACGGAGAAATCGCAGGCGGCTCACCCCGATCTGGAGGGCCGTGATAGAGATTGCGTTTATCGTCTTTCTCCTCTATTCCAATCTCTTGATGGGAGAATTTACTGCTAAGAATGGACAAGGGAAGAGTCTAACGTTTGCCTTGAACGACATTTTTACAGGCACGAACTTCCTTATCGCGGTATTCTTCGCTCTGATTGGGTATGTTGTGTTTGAATACCTCCGAAAGAAGCTATGAGGTTGCGGGCCGCCACCCGAGAGGTGCCATTTCTGTATGAGCACCGAACTGAGGCCCGCGTGTTGGCGAGAAATCGGTCTGCAATTTCCGCTCCGGAGATGAATATCTTCATTCCCTACTACCGTAGCGTTCAACCAGCATCTCCGAAACTTCCGTTAGCAATATGCTAACGGAAGGTATCATTGAGCTTCTTCTGTACTCTCCGACCCCTTCCCTCTCTGCTTCTATGCTAGTGTTGTGACTCCTCCGACCAGCCAGGAAGTGCCGATGCCCAATTATTGGTCAGGTATTCGGGGGCTGTATGCACGCTTCTATGCCTGGCTGTTGCGCCGCATGCCCAGCGAACGGCAGCGCCTGCTTGCCGTGACCATACTGGCCGGCGGGCTCTGCGGACTGGCCGCCGTGGCCTTCCACTTGAGCATCATGGGGCTTGAGACCCTGTTCATTGACCGTGCCAACGCCGCCTCGGGGCATAGCTGGATTTGGTGGACCATCGTTTCCCCCACCATCGGCGGTCTTGTTGCCGGAATCGGCCTAACCTACTTTGCCCCCGCCGCGGCGGGTAGCGGCATTCCGCAGGTGAAAGTTGCTTACACTCTGCGGTACGGCATGGTCACCGTCCGCGAAACAATCGGAAAGTTTGTGCTGTGCGCTCTTCAAATCGGCTCCGGCGCGTCGCTGGGCCTTGAAGGACCCACGGTGCAAGTATGCGCGGGCGTCAGCAGCATGTTGGCGCGCTTGTCCCGACTCGGCCCCAAGAATTCCTGCCGTATGGCTTCCGTGGGCATGGCGGCGGGCATCGCCGCTGCCTTTAATGCACCCATTGCCGCCGTAACCTTCACACTTGAAGAACTGATCGGCGACCTCGACCAGACCATGCTCTCCGGTGTAATTATTGCCGCCGCGCTGGCCGCCGTCGTAGAACACTCGATTCTTGGCTCCAATCCCGTCTTTCATGTGCAGGCCAACTACACACTCACCAAGTCCTCCTCGCTGGTTTGGTACGCGCTTCTGGGCTTGCTGGCAGCCATTGTCTCGGTTGCCTTCACCGATTCGCTGCTGGCACTTCGTCTCTGGTTCCGACGTCTCACCGGCGTGCCTCGCTGGGTCCATCCTGCAATCGGCGGCGCAGCCACGGGCGGCATGGCGGTCGCGGCCCTGGCGCTCTTCCACCTCAACGGCATCGCTGGAGACCCATACAAAACGCTCACTCTGGCGCTCACAGGCAAAATTACGGTGGCCGCCATGGCCGTCTTCTGTGTCCTCAAACTTGCTTCCACGGTCAGCTCCTACTCCAGCGGCGGTTCGGGAGGAATCTTCGCTCCCGCGCTCTTTATGGGAGCTATGCTGGGCGGCGCAGTGGGCTACCTTGACGTCACAGTATTCCATCACTCGGCCGACTCCATCGGCGCATTTGCGGTCGTCGGCATGGGAGCCGTCTTTGCCGGAATCGTTCGCGCCCCCATGACCTCGGTGCTTATCGTCTTTGAAATGACCGGCGGCTACGGCCTGGTTCTGCCCTTGATGATCGCGAACATGAGCGCCTTCGCTCTTGCCCGCCATTGGCGGCGTACCCCGATCTATGAGGCTTTGCTGGCCCAGGACGATATCTATCTTCCCCACGGAAGCGGCCCGTTTGACCCAGGCGACAACGAATCCCTGCCTGGCTTGGATGTCGATGCAGCCCACTGAAAATCTGCTTGAATTATCGATCGTGAGGTTGGCCTGGCCGTAGAGCCATGCGCCTCGGGTCCGGCACTCCGAGGACAACGATTGAACCCACCGAGCGAGGCTTACAAACTGACGTTTGGCAATGGAATTCCGTATTACGTTTTCCTCGCTGCGATAACAATGTATCCCAGAGTACCGCCGCTTGTCGCTTGGAGAGCTGCCTGGGCAAACTGCCTGCCGGTGGCGAAGTCCACGCCAGGCAGATCGATCTTCTTGAGCCCTGCCATGATCTCTGCTCCGAGCAGCTTGGCCTGGATCTGCCGCACCATTTCAACCAACGCGTCGCTATGATTTTCGGTGCGCGAGACGTGAAAACCAGCCTGCTGCAGAGTCGCAACATACCGTTCTGCTGGCAGCGCATCCGCGATGCAGGCGATCCACGACAACAAGCCTTCAAGGCCTGGAATTTCAGCCTCACTTCGCGTCAGATCGCTCAGCCCCAGTTGTCCACCAGGCTTGAGCACGCGGTAAAATTCTCGCGCCGCAACAGGCTTGCTGGGGAAGGTACAGAAGGCACATTCGCAAAGGATTGAGTCAAATGAGTCGTCCTCAAACGGGAGACGCTCGGCATCTCCAATCTGAAACGTGACCTTGCCGATCATTTCACGCTGGGAGGCATCCGCAGTGGCGAGGCGTACATTCTCTTCGCTCAGGTCAATGCCGGTCACTCCGCATCCGAAGGTTTCTGCAATGTGGAGTGCGCTGGTTCCGCGACCTGAGGCGACGTCGAGCACATGTGATTCAGGACTGAGGGCAAGCAATTCACCAAGCCGCCCGGTGAGCCTGGTCCCGCCGGGATGAAAGCTGTCTCCCAGCAACATGCGCGCGAAGTCACTGCCGTAAAACGTAGCGCAACACTGCTTGACGCTCTGCTGTTCCATGGACATCCTTTAGAGTGATTGACTTTCGTCGATCTGCAGCAGAGACCCCACTTCCATGCGCTCCGTGCCAGAGTGGAAGTCAAAGGCGACGGGCTCCGGGCGATACGGCACACCGTCGCGGCGCGCCTGTTTACGCTTTGGCTCCATCGCATCCAACTGAGCACGAGCCTGTTCACGATATCCGACGGAATTGTACGAGCAGAAAGGAACCTGCTTGCCACCTGGCAACAGGAATTCCTTGCAGCATTTCATCAGGTTCTTCTGGTTAAAGGTCCATGGGTCCATGAAGTCCTGCAACATGATCATGACCATGTTCTTCGCTATATCCCCAATAGTGAGGCTCTCGGGAAGTCCACAGGCCTGGCAGGAGATGGCGAACTGTTCCGCCGATTTCTGCGAGCCTGCGAGGGACGAGAACGACCACAGCCCTTCCAGCGCCTTCTTGATCTCCAGGCTGAAGTCGGGCATGACGCGGTTGGTGATGTAGTCCAGATAGTCGTAGACGTTGACGATACGCGAGAGCGGTGTGACCTTTTCACCGTCGATGAATGCATAAGTGACCGAGTTGCACGACGGAAAGCAGCACGGCACTGGGATGAAATCGCTAGCGACGAACTTGCCCGCCGTCTGGTTTTCGATGAGCTTCACGATGTCGGGGACCGTCATGCGCTGCATTGGGTCGTGTTGCATGTGACGTCCGGCGTGGAATGCCGGCTGAAAGTTGATGCCGCGAATGGCCGGATGCTTAATGGCCAGCTCAATGATCTTTCCAACCTCGTGGCCGTTCACTCCACGTTCGATGGCCGGGACGAGCGTAACATTGAGACCGATAGATGCCAGGCGATCCAGGGCAAGCAACTTCTCCTCAAGAATGTCGGGCTCACCGCGAATGATGCGATAGGTCTCACTATCAAAGCCGTCGAACTGGAAATAGATCGATGGGCGCACCTCAGCGAGCTGTTCGAGAAAGCGGTCATCGTGCGCGATGCGCTTACCATTTGTGTTGACCATGACAAACGGGATGCCATGGGCACGGGCTGCCTTCACAAAGTCGATGATTTGCGGATGAATGGTGGGCTCGCCGCCGGAAAACTGCACAACTTCCGGGTTCCCCTCGGTGCGCACGAAGTCGTCGAGCATCGCCTCCACTTCTTCCAAGGTCAAGCTGAAGCCAGGCCGCGCATCGGCAAAGCAGAGCGGACAGTTCATGTTGCAGGCGCTATTGACTTCAATGATGCCAAGGCAGGCGTGCTGCTGATGGTCTGGACACAAGCCGCAGTCATGGGGGCAGCCATCTCTGATCTCCGTACCGTAGGCAAGCGGAATCGTGCCCGGCTTGTTGAACTTGCTGAAGTTTGTATAGGCCTGCGCGTCTCCATACACTAGCGCCTCAAAGGGGCCGCAGTCAGGACAACGCTTGACCATGTACACTTTGTTGTTGCGCAGCAGAATCTTCGCGTCGATGACTTTCCGGCATTGCGGACAGATGCTGCGGGTAAGTTCGTAGAAGACGTAATCCGCGTCTTTCTTCATTTGCCGCCGAGAGGTAGCGGCTGGATTCCGAGGGCCGTTCAAAGTGTCCAAAGGCATCACCCTTCTTGCAGGATCAACTTTACGGCTCGCAGGGATGCAAAATCAACCACGGCGGCCGACAGTAGTAGGAGTCCGGCCAAGCGGAAAAGGTTATGGGCATTCTTGCCGACGGCTGTAACAATTCCAGCCACAACAACATCGAACCAGGAGGGAGAACGACCGCGCATGGAAAGGCAACACGTCAGCCTGGGAGTTACGATCGCCGCCCATGCCATCCTTCGAGTGGCAAGCAGCGCCAGCGGCGTACTCATCGGCATTTACCTGGCCAGCCTAAGCGGACACGGCTTTCACGTGGATGCCGGCCTCCTTGGGACCCTCGGCGCGGTCTCCTTTGCCGCTGAGTTGATAGCCTCCATTCCCCTGGGCATGGCCTCCGATGCTGTCTCGCCGCGCTGGCTGATGGTGAGCGGAGCGCTGGCCGGTGCACTTGCGGTTCAGCTCTTCGCCCTCAGCTCCCATGTTGAAGTGTTCTTTCTGAGCAGGGCTTTGGAAGGGATTGCCGTCGCGGCCGTGACTCCTCCTCTCCTGGCGTATCTTGCCGAAGCGTCCACCCATGATTCCGCATTGCGGGCACGGGTGATGAGCTTTTTTGAACTTTCGCTGCTGGCAGGACTTGCCCTTGGCGGGCTGATGGGGAGCCAGTTCTGGAAGCTGTTCGGTGTGCATGCCTTTAGCCTCGTGGCTCTTACATATCTGGTCTCTGCCGCGCTGCTCTTCTTCGGCGCAAAGGGTAGCAGATCGCATGGCTCCCACGCCGCATGGCAGGGCCTGCTGCGTGCCACGAAGGACCCTTCGGTCCGATCCCTGGCTCCGGTTTGGCTCTGTGTAAATGCCGTTGTGGGGCTTTGGCTTGGTCCCACGCTCCCGTTTCTGCTGACAAAGAAGCCAGGCAGTACGCAATATCTGGATGGAATCTTCGCAGACAGCCCAGTCCAAGTGGGCTGGCTTCTGCTCGGTTACGCAGTTGTCTTTGGAACAGGCGTGTTCGGCTGGAGTTTTGCGCTTCCACGGATGCGTATCCGCTCCGCGATGCGCCTTTCCTTGTCGGTCATGCCATTCGTCTGCCTGGGGCTCTTTGCGATCAATCATTCAGCCCACATTGCGACACCGGTTCGCTGGTCCATCACGGCGGCAATAGCGCTACTCATCATGGTCGAGAGCGGCTTTACCCCGGCTGCCCTGGCATGGCTCGCGCAGTCTCTTGGCCCTGGCGCGGGAAAAGGAGCAGCCATGGGCATCTATTCTGTCTTGCTCAGCGTGGGCGCCATCGTCGGTTCGCTGTTGGCCGGAATGCTGGGAAAGATGCTCTCCGTCGATGGCCTGCTGTTGGGCACAGTTGCGCTCGCTATTTGCGCTTTGCTCCTGCTCCACCATGCAACGGACCTGGTAATTCAACCGAATGAGGAGAGTTATGAGCACGCCTGACTATGACATTGCGATACTCGGGGCTGGAGCCTCGGGACTGATTGCCGCGGACTTCGCCGTTC
>CAZPEZ010000112.1:0-12928 GCA_964585715.1 uncultured Occallatibacter sp. | reverse complement strand
ACCCATATTGGCAGGGCAGAACACAAATGCAGGCTTTCGGGCCTGCTTTGTGCTTTTGGGGCGACTTCCGGAATCAAGCCAGTCAGCATGACAAAAGTCGCTTCCCAAATCCTGCCCGTCACGATGTGCGTCGGCCGCCGTTACATGGACGTTTGTCTGGTCGTGTTCGGACTTCAGGCTCTCGTTGGGATCGTCGGCTTTTGGTTCCCACGTGCGCATGAATGCCTACACACCGGACGGCAGCCTATTTGAACGCACCGTCTACGGCGCTCCGCCGATGGCGCCGCTTCTGTTCCCGAACCTGGTCGCTTTCGCTCTGATTGGCCTATGGGAGTTGGGCAGACAGACTCAGGAGGCTGCCTGCTTGAGTGTCTTCGGCCGTGCGCTCGCCTGCGCTTGCGTCCCCACCGCTCCAAGCGCCCAATAACGCGCTCTTACAATGAACCCATGATCCTCGAGACCTTTCCCGTTGGTCCGCTGCAATGCAACTGCACTCTGCTCGGCGATGAAGCCATCGGTGAAGCTATCGTCATCGATCCCGGCGACGAGATCTCCCGCATCCACAAGCGCCTCACCGCACACGGCCTCAAACTCAAACAGATTCTCATCACACACGCCCACATCGACCATGTCGGCGGCGCACTCAAGCTGAAACGCCTCACCGGCGCTCCAATTCTCCTCAACGAGAATGACCTGCCACTGCTCGCGATGATGGACGAGCAGGCCGCCTGGCTCGGTATCGCGACCCCTGAAACCGCGCCTCCCGACGAAGGCTTGATCGATGGTCAGCAGGTCGGCATCGAAGCCTATCCCGCAAAGGTGATCCACACGCCCGGCCACACGCAGGGTTCAGTGTGCCTGCATTTCGCGCCGCTCAAGATGGTGATCGCAGGGGACACGCTATTCGCCGGCAGCATTGGCCGCACTGATCTACCGGGCGGCGACTCAGACCAGATCATCGAATCAATTCACGCGCGGCTGCTCACTCTGCCCAACGAAACGAAGGTTGTGCCCGGCCACGGGCCGATGACTGCCATCGGTGCAGAACGAAAGAGCAACCCTTTTCTCCAATCGTAATAATTACGATCCTAAAAGCAATATATCCAATCAATTATCGAAAAGGATAAAAGTGAAACTTGATGTGGATTTCAGATTTTGTTACCACTTTGATTCGTTCCTAAATATTCAGCCAAAGTGGTTACTCCTGCGCTGAACTCTTCTTCCAGCCCAAGCAGGCTCAGCACGAGCCAGCCCGATCCCGGTAGACCAAAAAAGGAGCCTGGATGAACCCACACACCTCGTCCAAGCAGCTCGATCACCGTCCTCTCGTCGGGCTGCAACGCAGGAATGCGCAGAGTGGCATACCACCCTCCTTCGACCTGAAGCCGCTCGATGATGCTCTGGCTGCCCAGCCGCCGATCCAGCTCCGCGAGATTCGCTGCTACCCTCACCCGGATCTGCTCCTGAATCGTCCCGCGTCCCGCCAGCCACTGCGGCAGGGCCCATTGCACAGGTGCGTTCATCGAAAGGAACGTGTCGGCAATGACCTCGAGCCGGCTCATCGCCTCCACCCGCGACGGTCCCGTCGCCACGATCCACGCGGCCTTCATCTGCGGTAGACCGGCGACCTTGCTCAGCCCGCTCACGACATAAACCGGCACGCCCTCAATTCCAGCGGCAAAGCTCTCCCGAGTGCCTTCAAAGCCATAGTCCAGAAACACCTCGTCGACGATGAGCGAAAGATCGAACTCCTGGCACAGCCGAGCCAGTTCCTCAGCCTCCCACCGCTTCGTGAAATTGCCCGTCGGATTATTCGGATGCACCAGCATGATCGCGCGCGTCTCTGGCGTAATCGCTCGCCGGAACCCCTCCGCATCGATCTGCCAACCATAGTCGTACACCAGCGGAACGGGCTTGATCCGCACATCGTCCAGATCGGCGAGAAAATCGAACAGCGGATAGCCTGGCTGGGGCACAAGCACATCCGCTCCCGCATCGCAGAGAAGCCGGAACAGATAGCTGTAGGCCTCGCTGGTGCTCGTGGTCAACACAATCTGGTCGGGCACGACTCTTACGCCATGCTCCCCGTAGTACGCACAAACAGCCTCGCACGCGACCAACAGCCCCCTGGGCTGCGGATCGTACTCCATCGCATGCGCATCGCCCAGGGCCTCCAGGATCCCCTCGTAACGAAATCCGCAGCGCGTCGGATTCGACGCCGTCAGGTCCGCAAGCGGCAACCCTGCCTCGATCCGCGCCCGATGGGCGCGCGCCAGATCGTTCTCTTCCGTGTTCCAGTTCGTCCTGCGCGAGAATCTCATTGTCCAAAGCCGCCCCTCCCCTCGCAGTCGCGCGGGCGCGATCATGCACAATGGGGTAGAGGCATGTAACCACCTTATATTGAGTCCACCAGGAGGATACTTGGCGCTGCGCGCGGTGATCTTCGACTTCGGCATGGTTTTAACCGGAACCCCCAACCAGGAAGCCCACGATGCGATGGTCCGCCTCACCGGGCTTCCTGTGGAACGCTTCGAGAGCCTCTACTGGGCCGACCGCCACGCCTACGATGAAGGCAAGCTCACGGGCGCGACCTTCTGGCAGAAGCTCCTCCACGACGCCCAACTCGATCTCGGCCCAAACGCCGTGCACGAACTCAATCAACTCGATGCACGCATGTGGACCACGCAAAACCCAGCCATGGTCGCCTGGCAGCTCCGCCTCAAGCAGCACGGAATCCGCACGGCCATCCTGTCCAATATGGGCGACTCGGTCCTTGAGAGCATCCAACGCGAATTCAATTGGCTCGAACAATTCGACGCGCTCGTCTGGAGCTATCAGCTGCGCATCGCCAAGCCTGACCCTCAAATCTATCTCCACACACTCGAGAAACTCGGCACCCGGCCCGAGGAGACGCTCTTCCTCGACGACAAGAAGGTCAATGTCGATGCGGCCATTGCCCTGGGAATGAAATCACTGGAATTCTCAACCGTCGAACGGCTCCGCGCCGAGCTGATCGCCACCGGGCTGGACTCCGAGCTCCCTCTTCCCGCCTGACAGGCCTTGCCCAAGTCGCTTTATGCGCCTCCCGTCCCACGCGTCGCTGCACGCCTAAGCCTCCATGCAGTACACTGTCATGCCGTTGGGGAAACAGTGTCCTGCTCAAACGTTTATCTAGCGGACATCCCCCAAAATGGCGACTGTCGTTCGCCATCCTTCTCGATCGCTGTAGCCGAATTGCCAGGGGGATCACCAGTGAAATTGGTCGAAAGAATGTCCGCAGAATGCATGTGCCGAGCCTCCGCTCGCGCTTCCTTCACCGCAGCAGCGTGGATCCTCGGTGGCGCTTTTGCGCTCGCGCAGGCCGTTCCCGTCGTGACCGGCGATGCCCGTGTCGACAAGCTCCTCAGCCAGATGACGCTCGAAGAAAAGCTCACGCTGATCCATGGAACCAAAGAGGACCCTGCCGTCTACCAGGGGCAGGCCGGCTATCTCGCTGGCATCCCGCGTCTCGGCATTCCAGGCCTCCGCTTTGCCGACGGACCTCCTGGAGTGCTAACGCGTCATCCTTCGCAGGGCGAAACAGCGACGATGGGTGTCGCCGCCACCTTCAGCACCAAAGACGCCGAAGACAACGGCATCGTGATCGGCCGCGAGGATCGCGCCCTGGGCATCGATGTCTCGCTCCAGCCCTTCGTCAACATCGATCGTGATCTTGAATTCGGCCGCGGCTACAACACTTTCGGAGAAGATCCATTCCTCACCAGCCAGATGGGTGTGGCCGAGGTCAAGGGCATTCAGTCGCAGCACGTCATGGCGCAGATTAAACACTACGTCGGCTATGACTCAAATGGCTCCAGCACCGTCATCGACGATCAGACGCTCCACGAAGTCTACGTCGCGCCATTCGATGCGGCAGTCAAGGCTGACGTGTCCTCCATCATGTGCTCGTATAACCGGCTCAACGGCACGTTCGCCTGCGGCAACGAGTCAACGCTGACAAAAATCCTCCGCGACGAAATTGGTTTCAAGGGCTTCGTCACCTCGGACTGGGGCGCGACCCACGCCGTCAATTTCATCAATGTCGGCTTGGACATGGAAATGCCCGGCGGTCAGCCTGGACCCATGGGTGCCTTCATCCCCTCGTTCTTCGACTCACTTCCTCCTCCGCCTCCGCTCCACATGGACCCCAAACAGGCTGCGGAAATGAACGAGGCCATGTTTGGCGGCCATATCCCCGAAGAGCCAGCGCCGGTGCGTGAAGGGATGGGCGATTTCGGAGTCAAGCTCAATCCCGAAAAGATGCCCGATGCTCTCAAGGACGGCTCGGTCAAGGAAGCGGAGATCACTCGTGCTGCCGGCCGCGTCCTTTATGAGATCGTCCACTTCGGCTATCTCGATGGACTCTCCAAACACGACGTCACGCCGCAGGCCATCGAGGCCAACGCCAGGATCATCGAAAAGACTGGAGAAGACGCTGCCGTTCTGTTGAAGAATGAAGGCGGCATTCTTCCCTTGAAAGCCGCGGACCTCAGCTCGGTCGTTCTGATTGGCCCAACAGCCGGGCAGGTCGATGCGATCGGTATCAATGGCGAACGCTCTGTGGGTCTGCCCGGGCGCCAGGTCGGCCCTCTGGCCGCAATGAAGAAGATCTCCGGTGATTCCGATATCGGCTTAGCTGTCGACGACGATATGACAGGTTCGCCGATCCCAGCCAGCGCTCTGAACCACGATGGCCAGCCAGGGCTCACCCGCACAGGGTCGGGAGCTGCGCAAACCGATGCGACGATCGACTTCTCGCTCCAAGGTGGCAACCCTCTTCCCGCCAACTCTGTAGTCACCTGGAAGGGCACGCTGACCATCCCCACTGCTGGCAATTACTGGATCTACCTGCAGGCTCTCGGTACCAACGCGCGCATCTCGCTCGACGGCAAACACCTCGCGTCCACCGGCGCCTTCCAGGGTGGCGTGCACGGCGACATCCTCCAGGCCAACCAGGACAACGCTATCCCCACGACGGACGGCCTGGACAACGTCCGCCGCGCCGTCGACCTCACCGCCGGCCCTCACGCCATCGAAGTCAGCACGAGTCTCGACAGCTCCAACGCTCCGGTGCAGGTTCGTCTTGCTTGGTACACCCCCGAGCAGCGCAAGGCCGATCATGAGGCAGCCATCAACGCCGCCAAGCACGCCAAAGTCGCTGTCGTGTTCCTGTGGACCCGCTTGGAGCCTGTCTTCGGCCTGCCCGGCGATCAGAACAAGCTCGTCGAAGATGTGGCCGCCGTCAATCCCAACACCGTCGTCGTGCTCAATACCAGCCAGCCTGTGGCTCTTCCCTGGGTCGACAAAGTGAAAGCCGTACTCGAGATGTGGTGGCCGGGCGATGAAGGCGGATGGTCGACCGCAAGCCTTCTTCTCGGCAAGACAAGCCCCGCGGGTCGCCTGCCCGTCACCTGGGCCAGGAACCTCACCGATTACGCTGCCACCGACCCGAAGTATCCCGAGCGGTCGCACAAAGGCGTTGACGGAAAGACCACCTACAGCGAAGGTGTCAACGTAGGCTACCGTTGGTTCGACAAAGAGAACATAAATCCGCTGTTCGCCTTCGGCCACGGCCTCAGCTACACCACCTTCGACTACTCCGGCCTTAAAGTCGCGAAGAACTCTGACGGCGGACTTGACGTCACGGTCACGGTCAAGAACGCCGGCAGCGTCTCATCGGACGAGATCCCGCAGGTCTACCTCGGCGCTCCAGTCGACGTTCCAGCCAATGTCCAGTTCCCTGTCCGAGCCTTGGTTGCCTTCGACCGCATTCACCTCGATCCGAACGAGTCGAAAACCGTCCAGCTGCGCGTGGCCCGGCGCCAGCTGCAGTACTGGTCAACCGCTCACCACCAATGGACAACCGCGACCGGACCGCGTGTGCTGAGTGTCGGAGCTTCATCCCGCGATCTGCGCCTCCACCAATCGATCGATTAGTCTTTCGCGATCAACCGTGCAAATGGGGCTGGCTCAGACCAAACCGGCTCCATTTCCTTCACCAAAAGAAGGGGCTCGCCCAAAGCCGCGGGCTCGTGCGACACTGACATGCGGATTTGGCGTCAGCTGAATTCCGGACTCACGCCGCTTTCACTTCATTCTTGCGTGAATCACAACTTTGAAAGGAACGATCCTCGTATGAAAATTCTCTCCATTCTGGCTCTCGGCGCGGCCCTTAGTAGCGGCCTTGTTCTTGCACAAACCCCCGCCGCCAAACCGGCCGCTCCCGCAGCAAAGACCGCCAAGCCTGCTCCGGCTCCTCCTCCCTCTGCTGCGGACATCGCCAATGCAAAGGCAAAGGGCTTGGTGTGGGCCAATCTGAACACCAAGGTCTACCACTATTCGACCGACTCCACCTACGGAACAACCAAGAACGGCAAGTTTATGGCCGAGGCGGACGCCAAAGCTGCAGGCTATCGCGCAGCCAAGACCGGTGGTGGCTCGAAGAAGACCGCCACTCCCGCACCATCGAAGTAGCTGTCGTGAGCGGCTGTCGCTCCCGGCAGCCGCTCACGACCCTCCCATCAGCTTGGCACTCAACCGCCCAGTTACACTCTTCCCATGGCTCTCCGCCTGTTCGTTGCCACCACCAGTCAAGGCAAACTGCGTGATTTTCAAACCGCGGCAGCCGCCCACTCCATCTCCATCGAACCCATCTCCAACCTCAGCTCAATTCCTGCGCCCGAAGAAGACGGCGACACCTTCCTCGCCAACGCTGCAACCAAGGCTGTCTACTACTCGCGATTCACGCCCGGTGAGCTGGTTCTCGCCGATGACTCCGGCCTCGAGGTGGATGCCCTCGGCGGTGCGCCCGGTGTGCGCTCCGCTCGCTTCGCTGCGGACGCCGGCCTCATTGACTCGCCCGATGCCCCCGTGGACAACACCGACGTCTGGAACAACATGGTGCTCTTACAGCGGCTCGACGGCATCCCATCTTCGCTTCGGACCGCCCGCTACCACTGCTCCCTCGTCATCGCGCGCGATGGCGAAGTTCGCTATGTTGCAGACGGCTCGGTCGAGGGCATCATCCTCGACGCTCCGCGCGGTACCGGCGGTTTTGGCTACGACCCCCTCTTCTATCTCTCTGAACTCGAACACACCATGGCTGAAATCGACCTCGAAACCAAGCTGTCGCTCAGCCACCGAGGCCGCGCGTTCGCAGCCCTGCTCCCAAAGCTTCTAGGAGGTTGTTGACCACGTCGCAAATAGCGGTCCGCTTTCCTTGACGGTCCTGATCTTGGAAACCAATAATGCAGAAGGACACGCCTAAGACCCGCCGTCTGAGCCGCATAGGCAACCAGCCCCGCAGAACAACCAGCTTTAGGAGCCGCAATCCGCATGGCAACCGTTCAAAACCCCACGACGCCAAAGCTTCATACGGGCGTCCAACCGCTCCGCGCGGGTCAGGGCACTACTTTTCTTTGGCGCAAGCTGCATTCCCTGCTCGGAATCGTCCCCATCGGAGCATTTCTCGTCGAGCATCTCCTCTCGAACTTCGAAGCGCTTAAGGGACCAGCAGCCTACGCCGCGCAAGTCAAGTTCCTCAACAGCCTGCCGCTGGTTCGTGTGCTCGAGTGGGTCTTCATCTTTCTGCCCATCCTCTATCACGGCCTCTACGGCGTCTACATCTGGCTGCGCGGGAAGTCCAACATCGTCTACTATCCCTGGTCCGGCAACTGGATGTACCTTGCGCAGCGCTACACGGGCATCGTCGCGTTCCTCTACATCGTTCAGCACGTCATTCGCCAGCGCTTCACCGGAGCCGATCTACCCAACAATCCCGGGATGGCCTTCGCCAAAGTCCAGCACGAGCTCTCGAATCCATGGATGCTTGCTGTGTACGCCCTCGCGATGATCGCTGTCTGCTGGCACTTCGCGTACGGCATCTGGCTCTTCGCAGCCAAGTGGGGCATCACGCCCGGCGAGACCGCGCGGAAACGCTTCGGTTATGCCTGTCTCGCTCTCGGGGTTCTGCTTGCCGTCATGGGCCTGGCCAGCATATGGGCCTTCATCTCGCCGAAATACGCCAACACGCCGGACAACGTTCCGCCCGCGTCAGCGCAACTTCACCGAGCCCCTGTTCAACCACCGTTCGTCGCATAACCACGAGGTCCCCGATGCCCACCGCCGAGGCCACCCACGCGCGTATCGACTGGAAAGCCTTTCAGGAGATTGCCCCCGAATTTGCCACCAGTATGGCTGCCATCACCCATGCGCTCAAAAAATCGACCATCGAGCCCGAGCTGCGCGAGCTCATCAAGATTCGCGCCTCGCAGTTGAACGGCTGCGCCTTCTGCGTCCAATATCATCTCAACGACGCGCGCAAGATCGACGTCCCCGCTGCCAAGCTTGACCTGCTCGCAGCCTGGCGCGAAGCGGGCATCTACTCGGCGCGTGAATGCGCCGCACTCGACTGGACCGAGCGCCTCACGCTCATCGCTCAACACCACATAGACGACCAAGCGTATGCCGCGCTCAAGGAGCATTTCTCCGAACACGAGATCGGGCTTCTCACCGTCGCCGTTAGCCAGATCAACGCCTGGAACCGGATCGCTGCGCCGCTGCGCTTCACGCCTCCGATTCCCAACGGCTCTTAGTTTTTTTTGCTTCTAGCTGAAGCTAGTGGTGCTTGAAAGGAAGTTGAACCTCAATGGCAGGACCCAGAATCATCGTGGTAGGCGGAGGCCTCGCAGGCCTGGCAGCCGTCATTAAGATCGCCGAAGCAGGCGGCAACGTGGACCTGTTCTCTATCGTTCCGGTCAAGCGCTCGCACTCCGTCTGTGCCCAGGGCGGCATCAACGCCGCGAAGAACCTGAAGGGCGAAGGCGACACCACCGACAAGCACTTCGACGACACGATATACGGTGGCGACTTCCTCGCGAACCAGACCCCAGTCAAGGCCATGTGCGAGGCAGCACCGGCCATCATCGACCTGCTTGACCGCATGGGCGTGCCCTTCAACCGCACTCCCGAAGGTCTCCTCGACTTCCGCCGCTTCGGTGGCACGCTCTACCACCGCACCGCTTTCGCCGGAGCTACCACCGGACAGCAACTCCTCTACGCACTCGACGAGCAGGTCCGCCGCTACGAAGCGGACGGTAAAGTCAAAAAGTACGAGGGCTGGGAGTTCCTCTCCGCGGTCATCGACTCCAAGGGAACCGCTCGCGGCATCACCGCGCTGAACCTGCGTTCCATGGAGCTCCGTGCCTTCCCTGCCGAAGCCATCATCCTCGCTACCGGCGGTATTGGCGCCATCTTTGGCAAAAGCACCAACTCTGTCGTCTGCACCGGCTCCGCGCAATCCGCCGTCTTCCAGCAGGGCGCCTACTATGCCAACGGCGAGTTCATCCAGGTTCACCCCACGGCGATCCCCGGCGAAGACAAGCTGCGCCTCATGTCGGAATCGGCGCGCGGCGAAGGCGGCCGTGTCTGGGTTCCGCGCACCCCCGGCGACAAACGCCCCATCAAGCAGATACCCGAGTCCGAGCGCTTCTACTTCCTCGAAGAGTGGTATCCGAAATACGGCAACCTCGTTCCGCGCGACATCGCCACCCGCGCCATCCACAAGGTCGTCTACGAGAACCATCTCGGCATCGATGGCCAGCCCATGGTCTACCTCGATCTGACCCATATCGATCGCGAGACGCTCAATCGCAAGCTCGAAGGCATTTTGGAGATTTACGAAAAGTTCGTCGGCGACGACCCGCGCGAAATCCCGATGAAGATCTTCCCCGGCATGCACTACACCATGGGCGGGCTGTGGGTCGACTTCAACCAGATGACCAACATCCCTGGCATCTTTGCCGCCGGCGAGTGCGAGTATCAATACCACGGCGCCAATCGACTTGGCGCAAACTCGCTCGTCAGTTGCATCTTCGGCGGATTCCGCTCGGGCCCTAACGCATTGGCCTACGCCAAGAGTCAGACCGCCGCTGAGGGGGACGGCGGCGTGGCAGCTGAAATTGCCCGCCAGACCGAAATCAACAACAAGCTGCTGAAGAACGAAGGCACCGAGAATCCCTTCAAGCTCTGGCGTGAGCTCGGCGAGACCATGTCGAAACACGCGACGGTCGTCCGTTACAACAAGGGGCTGAAAGAAGCCGATCAAAAGATCGTTGAGTTGCAGGATCGCTTCAAGAAAGTCAACTTAAGCGACAAGAGCCAATGGGCGAACACTTCGTTCGCTTTCGCCCGTCAGCTCGACAATATGTTAGAGCTCTCTCGGGTCGTCGTGCACGGCGCCATCCTGCGCGACGAGTCGCGCGGCGCGCACTACAAGCCCGACTTCCCCGACCGCAACGACGAGAAGTTTTTGAAAACTACCAAGGCCGGCTTTGCCGGCCAGATCGCCGGCCCCAAGCTCGAGTTCGAAGAAGTCGACATTCAATTCATCAAGCCGCGCCCGCGCCGCTACGACGCAACGAAGTAATCGAGGGAGACTGACCCGATGGCAAAGACAGTTCAATTCGAAATCAAACGCCAGGCCAGCCCCGATGCGCCCGCTGTGTGGGAGAAGTTCGAGCTCGAGTGGCGCCCGGGCATGAATGTCATCTCCGCCATGATGGAGATCGCCGCCAATCCCGTCACCGCCGACGGCCGTGCGACCACACCCATCACCTATGACTCCAATTGCCTCGAGGAGATCTGCGGGTCCTGCGCCATGAGAATCAACGGCAAAGCCCGCATGGCCTGCTCGTCGCTCGTCGATAATCTCGAACAGCCCATCAAGGTCGAACCGCTCAGTAAATTCCCTCTCGTCCGCGATCTCCAAGTCGACCGGTCGGTTCTCTTTGAGAACCTGATGCGCGTCAAAGCCTGGGTCCCCGTCGACGGGACTTACGATTTGGGTTCAGGCCCGCGCGTCTTCCCACAGCAGCAGGAAGCCAACTATCCGCTCTCCAACTGCATCTCTTGTACCTGCTGCATGGAGGTCTGCCCGCAGTTCAACGAAGACACAAACTTCGTCGGTGCTGCCACCATCGCCCAGGTCAAGCTCTTCAATAATCACCCCACCGGCAAAGTCTTCAAAGAGGAGCGGCTGCGTGCTCTGGCCGGCGACGGCGGTGTGCAGGAGTGCGGCTTCGCGCAAAACTGCGTCGAGGTCTGCCCCAAGCAGATCCCCCTGACCAACGCTATCTCCGACGTGAGCCGCGACGTGACGATCCAGGTCGTGAAGGATTTTCTTCGCGGCTGACCCTGTGCTCTTCTCCTCCGAGCGACGCACCTACCCGCACATTTTCCGGGTTCCCCAGATCTCGATCTTGAGACCTGGGGAAGTAACAAGGCGAACGAGACAAGCCTCCGTGACGCTACCAAAGACTCAGTCCCCAGGAAGCACTCATTTACTCCTTGGGTCCGAGTATTTTAGGTTCCTCGCTCTAGCGATGCCCACCATGGGATGCGCCGCCGCGGAATCCCGGCAGAGCGTGCTCCTGGCCAGCATCGTGCCCGGCAGGGCCGACGTGGCCTTGTCCATCGCGCGCTTCGTTTCCGTGAAAGTGGTTGAACGGCTGAGCCCCGCGCTCCGGCATCGGACCATGGTAGCCGCGGCGAGGGTCGAAGCGGTTGTCGACGTGGCCAAAGAATCCGTGCCGACCATGGAACCAGGGCCCTGCTCCGATGAACACGCCGCCCACAAACCAATCAGGCCCATAGTACCCGTAGGGAGCGCAGTCATACGGAGCATAGTCAAAGTACCCATAAGGGCACACTGGCGCCACACCAATGTTGATGGCCACCTGCGCCGGAGCCGCAGGGGCCCAGCTCACCATGGCAATCGCAAGCACGGAGCATGCGAGAACCTTGACTGCTGTGAAACTCACAAAACGATTGAACATAGTTTCTCCTTGATCGGTTGGAAGGATAGCACGAGCGGCAAGTTTCCTCCGCGGCGATTTTTTGTCCGTTTCTACACGTTGGGCTGACCCTGCGCAATCGGTTTGCAGCTCATTTCCCCTTCCGTCGCACCATAGAGGCGGGAAGAAAACTGAAAGCTGAGCCGCAGGCTAGCAGCTGCAGATCGGAGCCAGATCTCGGCTCTAAGCCTCTTCGTAGGCTTTGAGTCTCCCGAGGCGTCGTGTGCCAAGTCCGGCAGTGCGGCGCCTTTCTTCTCATGGGGGGCACCATTCCGGGCAGTCGGAACTGCGCGCATGTCCTCGTCTCCACGTTCCGGTTGTATCACCCCCCACCCGGAAGTTGCACCAAAACCGGGTCACTTCCGAGTTGGCCACAAGGAGCTCAGAAGAACGCTCGATTCTCGGTTCATGAAAGGGTTGGCGTGAAGGCGATGGCGTTGAAAAACTGCCCGTCGAGACGGAGCGTGACCCCTTCTTTCAGCGGAAAACTTCTTGTGATGTATTATGTCCGAATCCTTGAAGTGTGGCCCGCGCAGCGAGTTGCGGCCCGAGTTGCCGAACTGGCAGATCGTCGGGTTATCACGATGGGGATAGCGGTCGTTCAGCCTTTTCCCGGTCATCGTTCCCCGATCGATCCTTGTATCATGTGGCAACGCGAAGTGCGAGCCGGTTGATTGTGGGCGGCAGGCTGGCGGATGAAACAACGAATACGTTTCTGCACGTCACGCGACGAGGTACGGATCGCTTTTGCGACGGCGGGCGAGGGTCCTCCGCTGATGCGCGTCAACAACTGGTTCACGCACCTCGAACTCGATTGGGACAATCCGGTTTGGCGCCATTGGTCCCAGGCCCTCGTCGAACGGCGAATGCTTGTCCGTTACGACCCGCGAGGCTCGGGCCTTTCCGATCGGGACGTGAGCGATTTTTCCCTCGATGCCATGCTGGCGGATCTCGAGGCGGTTGCCGATGCACTCAAGCTTCGTCGCTTCCCACTGATCGGCTTGTGCCAGGGCGGGGCGGTCGCCGTCGCGTATGCG
>CAZPEZ010000111.1:0-13159 GCA_964585715.1 uncultured Occallatibacter sp. | reverse complement strand
CCCTATTCGGAAGTTACTACTTGAGCAACAGGGGAGCATCCCGAGACTTCTCCACCATCCCGAGAATCTCTGCTTCCACTTGCGAAGAATTAAACCCAATTGGCGCACCATAGAAAGTGAACCAGGGCTGATCCAAAGATCGTCCGCAGGGGCCACTGCCCACCTGCGGTCCAACGTCGCGATTTCAAAGCGTCAGACCCGGTTCGTACCCCAATGGAGCAGCCCCCACCCCCCGGGGGTCGATTCTCTCTTTCTTCGCTTTTTCGAGGAATAGAAGCAGCCCCCTCCTCACACCCCCCCTCCTATAACCAGCCAGGAGGTCCCGTTTCATTTCCTCGAATTTTTCGATACCCTCAAACGATAGGCCTGCGGAACTGTGAATCTGTGAGCCTCGCTTGAACGGAGCCCCGAAATCTGCAGGATGAACCAAGCCGCATCGCAACTGCTTTCCACGTCTTATCCGACTGAATTCACACCCGGCGCGCGCTCGGCCGTCTTCACCTGTCTGCGCATCCAGCCAGAAGAAAAAGTCACGCTCATCGCCGATCGCTCCACCGAGACGATCGCCGCATCGTTGGCCGCGCAGTTGGCCGAAAACGGCTGCGAGTGGAATGCATTCGTTCTTGAAGACTTGGCTACGCGTCCGCTCGTTGATATGCCTGCGGCAGTGCTGGCCGACATGGAGACTTCGCATGTCTCGATCTTTGCCGTGCAGGTGCATCCCAATGAGCTGCGCTCGCGCATGCAGATGACCGACGTGGTGAATCGTCGCCACATGCGCCACGCGCACATGGTGAACATCACTCCGGAGATCATGTGCCAGGGCATGAGGGCGGACTTCGACCTCGTCGACCGGCTGAGTCAAAAAGTATTGGACCGCGCGCGCAAGGCCACGCGGATTCGCGCGACAACCGCAGCCGGCACGGACATCACGGCGGAGATGAATCCCGGCTACAAGTGGTTCAAGACCTCGGGCATTATCTCGCCCGAGAAGTGGGGCAACCTGCCGGGTGGCGAATGCTTCACCTCGCCGGGTGAAGTGAACGGGACATTTGTTGTCGACGGAGTGGTGGGCGACTGGCTCTGCGCGCGCTACGGGCTGCTCGAGTCGACGCCGCTGACCATCGAGATTCGTGGCAATCGCATCGTGTCCTGCCGGAGCGAGAACAAGCAGCTGGAGGCCGACTTCTGGGCCTACACGCACACGGACGAAAACTCCGATCGCGTGGGAGAGTTTGCCATCGGTACGAATCTCGGCGTCGAGCGCGTGATCGGCAATATTCTGCAGGACGAGAAATTTCCCGGCATTCATATTGCCTTTGGCAATCCTTATGGCGAACACACCGGCGCGCCTTGGCGTTCGGGTACGCACATCGACGTGGTCGGGTTGCGATTCAATATCTGGCTTGAGTCGGAGACGGGCTCGGAACAGATCATGCGCGACGGGCGTTTTTTGATCGCGGCGTGAGGTCTGCTCTCCGTGCGCGACCGGGGCCTTTGCCGGAGTGGCTCAGCGTTCGGCGAATTCAGTGAGGCCCAAGAGGTTCTCGTCGGGATCTTTGAACCACGCGACTTTGGCTCGGGTCGGCGAAGTCCAGATGCCATGTTCGTCCTGTTCGAGGAAGTCATACCGCTCGAAACGGACGCCGACGGCTTCGAGTCCGCTTACGGCCTCGCGAATATCCGGTACGTCCCAACCGAGAACAGTGCCGGGGACCCCAGCGCGCTGCTTGCTGATAGAAACGCGCAGCATGATGCCGTTGGCGTCGAAGACCAACGCAAAGGGAAGATCTTCGAGGACTAGTGTCAGGCCGAGCGTATCGCGGTAGAAGTGGCGTGCCTTGTCCACGTCGACGACGGTGATGAACGCGACGATGTTCTGCTTCGCGAGGTTGGTTTTTAGTGTCATGCGTCATCATTGCGCTCGTTTTCGGTTGGCGCAAGGGGTGCTGGGCGACATATTCTATCGCGAGTGCGACACGACGAGGTCAACAGAGAATACGATCCGCCACGTGGAGCTTCGGTGTCCGCGCTCGACTGGGAGTATCCGCGCGGAGCCCAGGTGCCCGAGCATGCGCATGCATCCGATCAGTTGATTTATGCAACGCAGGGCATCATGGAGGTGACCTCCGGACAAAGCGTCTGGGTGATTCCGCCTGAGTTCGCGCTTTGGATCCCAGCCAAGACGTCGCATCGAATTCGGATGGATGGAATCGTCCGGATGCGCACACTCTATTTCCGGCCCGGTCTGGTCACTCGAGGACCGGCTCATGGCACCGTACTTCATATCTCGTCCTTCATGCGCGAGTTGATCGTGGAGGCTGTGCGCCTTGGCAAGTTGCGCATGCAGAACCAATACGAGTCAGCACTGCGTGACGTTCTGGTCCATCACTTGGAACAGGCGGAGCCGGCTCCCACGTTTGTGACCATGCCGACGGACCCGCGTGCGCGCGCTGTGGCGCAGGCGATTCTCAGCGCGCAGGCGCAGTCTCCGACCCTTGCGGATTTATGCTCCAACGCCGGTGTCAGTATCCGGACCGTGCAACGGATCTTCCAAAAAGAAGTCGGGATCGATCTGGACGCGTGGCGGCGTCAGGCGCGATTGACGAAGGCCATGCAGTTGCTGATCGCGGGCGCATCTGTGAAAGAGGTGGCGTTCGCCGTGGGCTATGGACAGCCGAGCGCGTTTGTGCAGGCGTTTCGGCGGCTGTTTGGCGCGACCCCTAAGGCGTGGGCTGCAGGCCTGCGCAACCCGCGCGATTCGAAATAGAAAAACAGCAGCTTGAGCGCGCTCCAACTCGCTGATTCTTGCGACCCCGCGCGAACGATATCATCCAAGGAATTGATGATTATGACGCCGACTTCCTCTGCACCTACTCTTCGCAGACTTGGGAATTCAGATCTTCAACTCACACCGATTGGTTTTGGCGCGTGGGCTATTGGCGGCGGCAACTGGGAGTTTGCCTGGGGACCGCAGGACGACAATGCGTCGATCACGGCGATCCATCGGGCGCTCGATCACGGGGTGAACTGGATTGACACAGCTGCGATCTACGGACTCGGCCACTCGGAAGAGATGGTGGCGCGAGCGTTGAAGACGACGAGCTACAAGCCCTATGTGTTTACAAAGTGCTCGATGCGATGGATCGCCGATCGCTCGATCTATCGTTCATTGAAGGCAGACTCGGTTCGAGAGGAGTTGGAGAATTCGCTGCGCAGGCTGGGAGTTGAAACGATCGACCTCTATCAGATCCACTGGCCGAACCCGGAGGAGGAGATCGAGGAAGGTTGGGAAGCGCTGGCGCGGCTGAAAAAGCAGGGCAAGATTCGCTGGATAGGTGTTTCCAACTTCTCGGTTGAGCAGATGAAGCGCGCGCAGAAGATTGCTCCGATTACAAGCCTGCAGCCGCCGTATTCGATGCTACGCCCTGCGATCGAACAGGAGGTTCTGCCATTTGCACAGGCCAATGGCATTGGCGTGATCAACTATTCGCCGATGGTTTCGGGCCTTCTGACAGGGAAGATGACGGCGGAGCGTGTTGCAGCCTTGCCGGCGGACGATTGGAGAAGGCGTGCTGTGGAGTTCAACGAGCCGCGCTTGAGCAGGAATCTGAAGCTCGTTGAGTTGCTGCGCGAGATTGGAGCGGGTCGAGGTGTCGGGCCGGGCGTCGTTGCTGTGGCCTGGACGCTGCACCATCCTGCGATCACTGCGGCAATTGTAGGTGGCCGCAGCGATGAGCAGGTCGACGGCCTCGCACCGGCCCTCACTTTCCGTCTAAGCGACGCGGAGTTTTCGCGGATCAATGAACATCTGGCAGCAAACGCGGGCTGAATCCGCGACCAGTTCGAGCAAAGCAAAACCCCGGCCGTAGCCGGGGTCTTCTTTTGACGGGTTCGAACTACATCGCCGCAACAAAGTCGGGGACGACGATAGCAGCATTTTCCTGGAGCAGTTGCGTCATACGAGCAGCCATTCCGGTGTACATGGAGGCGGCGCGGAACGCGTTGACGCGAACGCCCTCGCTGGCCTGGGTAAACGCATATTGGACCAGGGCCATCAGCACGCAAACTCGAATTTGCATCGCATCGCTGCGGAGCGTTTCGACCAGCTCTCGGTCAACCGACCGGCAATGGCGCCCTGCGTAATCGGCCATTTCAAGCATGACGCGGGAATTCTGATACATGGCCCACAACCCATGCGCGCCCTGAATGCGCTTCCAGGTCTCTTCCGGCGTAGTGTTGACCCCTTCCTTCCAGAGGAAGTGATCGCTCAAGTCGCGGGCGCTCCAATCGGACCGCAGCCTGACGATCAGAGAATCCCACGATTGATTATTCCGCCGTCTAACTCCTTCTCGCCAGCGACCAAGGTAGAGAGCTACAACCGCGAGAGTGGCAACTTGAACCAAGGGAAACATCATCTGCCGTCCTTAAGAGGCCGGACAACCGGAAGCCTTTCTTTGAAGGCCATCCCCGGCGTTTGTTCCAACTGTCCTTCTACTCTTAGCAGAAAGGCCCCCTTGTGGAAATCTGAACTGCCAGATTCCGGCCATTTTTTCTGCAAAGAGTACTCACACTTTTCCCGCACACAAGTAACTTAAGGTAACCACGCACAAGGGTCAATGATACTTTTCGGTTAGAATCCGCTAGCAACTGGCGCCAGGTAAGACCAAATTTTAGATAGAGTTAGGCGGATCGGCGGCGAGACTCTCGTTGGACGGGATTCGGAATGGCCCAAACGGTCAACCCAGTGGAATTGGAAAGAGGTAGGTTACTGTCCCTCGGGACGCCGCGCAGCCGACGTGGCGCTGGTCAACGCAGTTCGCTCGGCGCGGGCTACACCCGCCACAGCCAGCAGCAGATTCTGCATCTGCGGAGTGAATTCGCGGCGCGCTGCTTCTTTCTGAGCGAAGCAGAAGACCCAATAGGCCAATGAGCCAAGATAGGTTGCGAGCAGGATTTGGTTCAGGTGCCGGAACTGATCCCAGGTCGCCTGGTGGGTGCGGAGCATCGCCGTCCCCAGGCTGAACAAAGAATAGAACCCGAGCCCCGTTGCGATCTGAAGCTCCCGGTCTCGCCAGCCGATGGAGAGAAACTGGCTGCCGCCTGCGAGCACCAAGAAGAAGAGAATCCTGAGAATCGACGTGGTCTGCTCCGTGTGGGCGATGGCGCGAAATGCCGGCGGCAGGCTATCGAACGACTGAAGTCCAGAAAAAGGCCAGATAGCCGCACCGAGAGCCAAGACGATGAGTGCGATCGCAAACGGAATGTGCCGTGGGAGTGAGGCGCGAATCGGTCGCAGCACCGACCAGGCCAGTTCCACCAGAACGCCGAATTCAAGAGAATAACCTATGATCGACTCGATCAGGTAGTAGGTCGGGTAGCTGGCTTCGGAGTAGTGCAGTACGAGGTAGGCGATTGAACTGGACAGGATTTCCCAGATACAGAAGATTAGAAAGACCGGGAAGGATCGCCAGGCACGCCTATAAAGGAGCAGACCCACCAGCGCTGCTTCGACCAAAAGGCTACCGATCCAAAGTCCGTTATCCAGATTCATGATCCGCATCCAATTAGAGCAGCATGATGCGATGGATCGAGTCTAGCAGCGAGTCTTGCAACACGACCACGAATCGCCTTTGGAATCCATTCCTCAGTACCGCCGCGCGGTGTAGGCACACAAACACCTGCCACTGTGGAGTAGCAGGCTCAGAGTTGGATCGCTCGGCTCAGCGGCCTAACGGCCACGGCCCCCCGGCAGTGTGGGAGTTGGATTGCTCGGCATGGCAGCCAGGCGACCGCGACCTCCAGGCAAAGTGGGAGTCGGATTGCTCGGCATGGCAGCCAGACGACCGCGACCTCCCGGCAAAGTGGGGGTCGGATTGCTCGGCATGGCCTGAGCGGAAACTGCGCAAAGTGCACCGAGAGCGGCAACCACCAACAAAGTCTTCACACGCATGAACGTACACCCCTCGCGACCATTACTTCAGTACGCACGGAAAGACTAACCGAAAAGGTGCACGAAATCTACAACAAAAGTACCTGGAAGAATGAATTTTTCCGAAGGCATTCGGGGGCCTGGTTCTAGCTCGCTACTGAACGCGGAGCAATCGGCTTTCCACGGCTAAATCACCGTGAAAACGGGTAAAACCCGAAGCAGTTTTCCCGCCACGGATTCTTTTCAAAATGCAGCAGAATCCGACAATAAGGGGTCGGCAGCGTGTAAAGTCAGCTCGGAGGGCTCCAGCTAGTGGATTCAGTCCAGGGTGAGGGCCAGTGACGGGAGTAATTTCCAGCACCTGAGCGAGCATTTTCGGGCGAAATCTGCGGAACCCTGTGCTCCGTCGATTCGCCAGAGAGCTATCTTTACGAGAGAACGGTCCGATGGCGAGATGACGACCCCGTGATCCCTGAACTTCGTGAGCGATTCAACGGCAGCTACACCGAAAGCCGCTATACGGCCTTGCTCTCTTACCTTACGAAGAAGAGCGGGATTGAGATAGAGTTTCGCGTCGCCGAGACGCCGGTCTTTGTGCCCAGGTCGCTGCTCGACGAGATGGCTGAAGAGGGCCGAGCACTTGCCAATCGCCTCATTTCAGACACAGCCTATTTGGCCGCGGCGCGCCGGGCGATTCCGCAGGGATACAGCGTTGCAAACGAGACTCCGCATCCGCACTTCCTGACGGCCGATTTCGCACTGGTGCGGAACGCAGGCGGCGAACTTGTTCCTCGACTGGTGGAGATCCAGGCATTTCCCTCGGTCTTCGCCTACCAGGTGCTGCTGTGTACCGCCTATCGCGAGGTCTACGGATTGCCGGACACGCTCGGCGTATTTCTTGGCGGCCTCGACGAAGAAGCCTATTTGAAGTTGCTTGCGCTGACGGTTCTGGACGGCCATGATCCGAAGACGGTTGTCCTGACCGAAGTGGATCCGCATCGCCAGAAGACGCGGTCAGACTTTTACTGCACCGCGAAGCGGCTGGGCATTGCGGTGGTCGATATCGCCGAGCTGAAGCCGATCGGCGACCGGCTGCACTACGTCGATGCGCGTGGAAGGCTGGTGCCGATCGAGCGTATCTACAACCGTGCGATTGCTGACGAACTGATTGGGCGCCAAATACAGTTGCCGTTCGATTTGACCTATCCGTGGAACGTGGAGTGGGCAGGGCATCCGAACTGGTATTTCCTGATCAGCAAGTTCTCGGTGCCGTGGCTGTCGGACCCCGCAAATCCCCATTCAGTTGTTCCGCCAGCGGTTTTTCTCAGCGACTTTCTCGAAGGACGTGGACGATCCAAGCTGGCCGCTGCTGGTGTGCCCCTTCCTGCCGGGAGCGCGTCCGACACCGTATACAGCGATCTACTGCTCAAACCGCTCTTCAGTTTTGCGGGAAAAGGAATCCAATTTGACCCGACGCAGGCGCAGTTAGAAGCGATTCCGGAGGAACGCCGTGGGGAATATCTAGTGCAACAACGCATGACCTTTGTACCGGGGATCGACACGCCCCACGGCATGACGCAAGCCGAGTTCCGCATCTTATATTTGTGGCCGGATGGTGCCGGCCTCACTCCGGCGCTGTCGCTGGTTCGGCTGGGACGGGGCAAGATGATGGGAGTCGACCACAACAAGAATCAGGCTTGGGTTGGTGCATCGGCGGCATTCTTTCCGCTGCGCTGAGGGCTCCTTGTGGCGCCGGTTTGGACAGTCCCACGCAAGTCGTAGATGGGGCGGAACATGATCGATTACCTGTCGAAAAACTTTCGTGCCCTACGTTTCCTCTAAGAATTCGGTTACAGTGTCGATTAGGTTTTCAAAAACTGCACTCCGGAAAGCAGAATGAAGGACACTTCGAAGATCAATCTCGCGCCCAAACAAGGCCACGCACCCGCGGCCTCTTCGCGGAAGGAAGTTCGCTGTGCGGTCCGCTTTCCTCTCTCTCTCCAGGCGGTGCTTTCTTCCGACCGTGAGGAGTCCAAGGCATTGACGCGGAATGTCTCGGCAAGCGGTGTGCTGCTTGAGGTCCACGATCCGCTCGAAGTAGGGCAGGGCATCGATTTTTCGATTCGCATGCCTGGCGATATCCTCGGTTCGCCCAGCGATGTCATGGTTCGTTGCCATGGACGTGTGGTACGCTGCTCGGTAAGCCAGGGTCAGTACCAGGCTGCTGCAACAATCGATGAATACCGGTTTGCGGAGCGGTGAGGCACGCGCTGGCGGTTTTGCAGCTTATTTATGGAATTCTTGGACGAAACTCCTGATGGTGAAGTAGCGGACGGACCGGTTAGGCCAGGTGCGATCCGCATTATTCTCGCGGACTCCCAGGCGATCTATCGTGTCGGCATCCGTAAGATTTTTGCGCTTGAAGACGATCTTCGCGTGGTCGCGCAGGCCGACTCCCTCGAAAATTTAAAGGCCGCAATCGAACGCTATCCGACCGATGTGGTTTTGCTCGAGGGTGGTCTGCTGGTTGGATCGACGGGCGCTATTCCCGACCTGCTGCGGATTGCTCCGGATGTGAAACTGATTGTGCAGGCGGTCTCCGCCGAGGAATCACAGACCGTGGAGCTTTACCGTCGTGGAGTCCGTGGAATCATCTCGCGCTCGATCTCGCCCGACCTTCTGGTGCGTTGCGTGCGACGTATCGCTGCAGGCGAAACTTGGATCGACAATCAGTCTGTGAACTGGGTGATCGATGCCTATCGGTCGCAGGCGGCGGCTTTGGTAAGCCCACGCAGCCAGCCCCGGTTGTCGCCCAAGGAAATGGCGATTATCACCTGCATCACGCAGGGCAAGCGGAACAAAGAAATCGCGTTTCAGCTGGGGACCACCGAACAGGTCATCAAGAACTATCTTAGAAAGATCTATGACAAGCTAGGCGTCTCGGATCGGCTCGAGCTGGCTCTTTATTGCCTGCATAACAAGATTATTCAGTCCGATGTTGACGAAGAGACGGTAGCCAAGAAAGTCGTAAGCCGTTAAGGCCCAAATCGAATCGATCGGTTTCCAACCTTAATCCCTGCAATTCGTTGAGGCGCCTTAGTGCTCCTTCGTCTTGCCGTCGCACGAAACAGGTTCGGAAGCAGCGTGACCGTTACAACCAACTGCGTTCTGCGCGTCGATGCATGGTTTACGCGCCAGTTCCAGCAGGCGCGTCAGCTCGGTAAGATCATGCTCCGGCAAATGCCCTAACAGGTTTTTCGGCTCCTGCTGAATCAAGGGATCCATCTGTTGCAGGAGATCGAGGCCGGCTTCAGAGATCTGCGTCCAAACGACACGCCGATCGTGGCGATCTCGATGCTGTCGGATGAGCTTCTGGGCCTTCAATCGAGCGAGCAATCGAGTGATATCCGGCTCGGCAGTGATCATGCGATCGCCGATCGCCGAGCAGGTGAGTCCTTGCGGATGCGAGCCGCGCAGGATGCGGAGCACGTTGTACTGCGTGCTGGTCACACCCCACTCGCGGCTCATCCGTTGAAATGCGCGCTGGAGACAGTCGGCGGTCCGCAGCAGGTTCAGAAGCGCTTCTTCTTCTGCGCTAGCGAAGGGGCGCTCCTGTGCGATTTCCTGCTTCAAGGCAGCCATCTGCATTTCCCCAAGAGTTTCCTCACGATGAGCGGGATGGAGCCGTTCTTCGCGGCTCCGCACCGCTGGTTGGCTTACTGTTTTGCTGCATCCAACTCGATGGTGAGTTTGACGTCATCGCCGAGCACTGCCGTCGGGTATTTAGATGCGATGCCGAACGCGTTCCGGCTGATCGTCGTCGTCGCCGAGAATCCGGCATGAGGCTTGTGGTCCATGCCCTGAACCGGACCAGTCGGGCCTTCTACTGCGAGTGTCACTGGCTTCGTGACGCCGTGAAGAGTTAGATTGCCGCTGACAGTGAGACCGCTCCCGCTTTTCGCGATGCCGGTGCTGGCGAAAGTTGCGGTAGGGAACTGCGCCACATCGAAAACATTCGCGCTCTTGAGATCGGCGTCCCGCGGGCTGACACCGGTGTCAATTGAGCTGACGTCAATGGTGACATTCACAACGGATTTTGTGATGTCGGTTTCGTCCCAGGTGATGGAGCCGCCGATATTGCCAAAGCGACCGTTTACGTGCGACAGGCTCATGTGGAGGATGGAGAAGTCGACCTCGCTGTGCGCCTTGTCGGGGACCCAGGTGGAGGTTTGCGCCAGTGCCCACGGGCCCGCGAGCGCCAGGATGCCAGTCAGAATTGCCAAACGCTTCATGGTATCGATCCTTTGGAGAAGTGGCCCACGGGGCCGCTGGGGTTGTTGACCGAGCCGATGGCGGGCTCGCGCCGAATCCGGGTGCTGCAGCAAGGAGCAGAGCAATAGCGACCCAGGGCATGACACTGCCTGTTCTAGAGACGCACGAAACCGAGTATTCGTTGCAACAAATATCGTTCTCTGATCGATCATTCCCTAGCACCTGTCACAGAATCCGGCCAGCCAGACAGCTAAGCCTCCCAAGCCAGGGCCAGGGCGCATTCGAAATCGTCTGCTATGCTCCGGATCATGTCTTTCGTCCGCGACTTTCGGCGATTGAGCCGCTCGCAACGCCACGCTTTTGTCGCTTCCTTTCTGGGCTGGACCCTCGATAGTCTCGACTTTTTCTTGCTGATTTTCTGCGTGAAGGCGATCGCCACCGATTTTCATGGAAAGCCTTCGGATGTGCTGGGCGCGGTGTTTCTCACCCAGGCTTTCAGGCCAGTGGGCGCCGTGGTGTTTGGGCTGCTCGCGGACCGGTTCGGCCGGCGTCCCGTTCTCGTCTTCAACATCCTCAGCTTCTCGGTGATCGAGCTGGCCTGTGCCTTTGCACCCTCACTCAACGCGCTGCTGGTACTGCGCGCGCTGTTCGGCATCGCGATGGGGGGGGAGTGGGGCGTGGGCGCAGCTTTGTGCTTTGAGACATTGCCGAAGGAGGGACGCGGAACCTTCTCTGGGATTCTGCAGGAGGGCTATGCGTTCGGATCGATTCTTGCGTCCGCAGCCTTTGCGCTGCTATTTCCGCTGATCGGATGGCGAGGCCTGTTTATGGTGGGGGCGAGCCCGGCCTTGCTCGTGCTTTATGTGCAGACGCGCGTCGAGGAGTCGCCGGTTTGGCTGGCAGGTGCTAGCCACCGGGCCGAGACGAAGGGGGGCGCGGGGAGTCTGGCCCAGATTGCGCACTTCATTCCGACGTTCCTTTTTCTTGTACTGCTGATGACAGCGTTCATGAGCTTCTCGCACGGAACCCAGGATGTGTATCCGACATTTCTGACCGTGCAGATGAAGCTTTCGCCGGAGACGGTGGGACTGATCGGCGTGCTGTACGGCATCGGTTCGATTGCAGGCGGCTATGTCTTCGGAGCGCTTTCGGAGAAGTGGGGCAGGAAACGAGCAATCGTTACGGCGGCACTTTTGTCTATCCCAGTCATCCCGCTCTACGCCTACGGACATTCGGCGGTGCTGCTAGGTGCCGGCGCAGTCCTGATGCAGTTCGTGGTGCAGGGCGCGTGGGGTGTGGTGCCGGCTTATCTCACCGAGTTGTCGCCGGCCCCAGTGCGCGCGACCGCGCCGGGCCTGGCGTATCAGCTGGGTGGGTTGATTACGTCGTGGAACGGGAAAGCGCAGGCGTTGGTGGCGGAGCGCTGGGGTACCTACCCGCCGGTGCTCGCGATCACCGTGGTGCTGGTCGCATTGACGCTCGCGGCACTGGCCGCTGTGGGGCATGAAGCGAAAGGCGCGGAGATGAGCGTGGTGTGAGACACGGGTTTCAGCGGCTGTAGGTGGCTGTCAGCGTGCCGTGGGCGAGGACGTGTCCCAGCATGGCGTTATCCAGCTGGATGCGAGTCGCGCCCGTGGGCAAGTTCAACATTGTGTCCAGTGCGAAGAGCATGAACACGTAGTGGTGTGTGCCGTCGGGGCACGCGCCGCCGTAGCCGATTTTGTCGAAGTCGTTCGTGCCCTGGCGCGTGAAGTCGGGCAATTCCGCTTGGGTTGGAAAAGACGCGGACAGCGTGCGTGACTGAGGCGGCAGATTGAACAGTACCCAGTGCACGAAGCCACTCCGCGGCGTGTCGCGGTCGTAGAGAATCCAGCGAAGCTCCGGACCCCGGCTATCGGCGCAATCCAGTGAAGTTCGGGTGAGGTATTTGCACCGTCGCAGGTGAGCGCTGCAGAGTGAAGGCTTGAGCTCTGGAGGGTGAGGGAATCTGAGCCATCCCTTTCGACGGCAGGGGCGTAGTCGTGCCGGCACCCAGGCAGGAGGACCGCTGCCAGCCATCCTGCAATCAAGAGCCTTCGCGCCTTCTGATTGATCTCGGGCTGCATTGCAGTCCCATTTTAGGCCGCCTTCCTGGAGGTGCCTTTCGTGTGTCGCATACGAGGTGCGTAAATGGAAATTTGCGGACGCGTAACACTCGTTGATGCACAATCAAGTGTGGGAGAATTCTGAAGTGCCGCGTATTCATTTTCAACTTCAACTCGCCGAGCTCAAAGACAAGCTCCTTGCCATGGCTGCACTTGCGCAGCTGGCGGTCGAGTCTGCGGTGGACGCCTATCTGCAACGCGATCAGGGCTTGTGCCAGTACGTCAAGCAGAACGAGACGGCAATCAACACCGCGCAACGGGAACTGGACGAGATGGCCTACGAACTGCTCGCTAAAGAGCAGCCAATGGCCGTCGACTTGCGCTTCATCCTGGCGGTGATCAAGATCAACGGCGACCTGGAACGGATCGGCGACCAGTCGATGGCGATTTCTCGCCGGACGCGCGATCTCTTGAAGCAAGAGGAAGTGGAATTGCCGGTGGATTATTCGGCGATGGGCGAGTACGCCGCCCGCATGATCCGGACGGCGATTCAGGCGCTGCTGGACGGCGACGCGCGGCTGGCAGATACGGTCCGCGAGATGGACGACGAGATCGACCGGATGAACCGGCGCGCGAATGCCGACTTGCTCAAATTGATCCAGGATCAACCGCAGTATACGCAGCAGGCCATGAACGGGCTGATGGTCTCGCGCAACCTGGAGCGGATTGCCGATCATGCGTCGAACATCGCGACGGATGTGATTTTCTGGGTCCGCGGCGCGGATGTCCGCCACCAGCTGAGCCTGTCGATGGACTGAGATAAAGGGAACGAGGGGCTAAGAATAAAGAGAAGACAAAAGGCCGCCGACTG
>CAZPEZ010000110.1:0-13310 GCA_964585715.1 uncultured Occallatibacter sp. | reverse complement strand
GGGAACGTCGTTGTTCCGAGATCCTTCTTGCCCAGCATCTGATAGACCGGACCGGCTCCGGCTGCGGCAAGGAACATACCCTTGGCGTCGACCCAGCCATCGCCTTCGACAGCGCCGCCGCTGATGAACACGGGGCGCGGCGCGACGAGTGCAATCAGCTCATTGGCGTCGACCGGCAGATCGCCTGGCGTCAGCGGCCCGGCATACTTCAAGAAATTTCCGGCCATCCAGTGATACTCCTGGACGCCGGCGACGTTGCCCACCTGCTCACCGAAGATATGCCGGTAGAGCTTTGCGCCGGCCTCGCCCGAGGAACTGATGTAGCCGATGGCGAAACGCGGATCGTAGGCCATCGCCACCAGCGCGGCCTTGCCGTAGCGCGAGTGGCCCTCGATGCCGACTTGTTTCGCGTCGACGTCTTTGTCGGTTTCGAAGAAGTCGAGACAGCGGCTCGCGCCCCAGGCCCAAGCCTTCAACGCGCCCCAGTCGTCGAGCGTGCGCGGCTGGCCTTTGTTGGCAAGGCCGATGATGCCCTCAGTCAGCCCCGCGCCGTTGTCGGGCTGTACGCTGGTCGGAGTGTACTCGGCATAGCCCCAGCCTTTTGCGAGCACCTGCTGCTGCCAGGTGGGCCCGTTTCCATTCATGGCGGCGAATTGCGGGAAGCGTTTGAGGAGCATCGCCAGGAACTCCTTGCTCAGGCCGAGCTCCATGATCACGGGAACGGGACCCTTGGCATCGGCGGGCGTGCTCAGGGTTAGATCGATGTTCACGGCGATGTTCGGATCGGTGGAGTTGTCAACCTGCCCGACCAGTGTCTTGGTGATCACCGGGACATCGCCATTCTTCTCGCGCACCGCGCTGACAACCTCCCACTTGACCTTGGGAAGACTCCTGGGGGTGCGGCCGTAGATCTCGCGATCGAAGGGTTCGACGATCTGTGGCCGGCGCTCGTGCCACCACATCGCGGGGGTGGTGACGCGCTTGCCGTTGTTCAGCAGCAAAGGGTCGGGGATGTTGGTGTAGACGTCGGCCTTCGCCTCGTCATAGTTCGCGGCGTTGGGCGATTTGGGGTCGCCGTCGGCTCCGTGGCGGAGCGACTTGATGCCGAGTTCGTCCATCACACGCTGGTGGTCCTTTTCCGAGGCCGCCTGGATGGCGAGCTGCTCGGGCGTGGGTGCAGGTGGGGCCGGGGCGGGAGGCGGCGGAGTGCTCGTTTGTTGTCCGCTGAGGAGATGAAGAGCCGGGAAAAAGAAAACGGCAAAGGCAGCAGAGCGCATCGCTGCAGCAAAACGTCTGCTCGCGGACATAATGGGAAACCTCTCAGGCCGATCGATAAGAAACGAACGAGCGGCCCAAGGATATCGATTTAGTGCTCTGGAGGCAAGCCAATCGATCGCGTCGGTGCGGCCAACGGCCAAGGCCTCAGCAAACGTGAGAATCTCCTTATTCATTTCCGGTGAGACCGCACAGTGGCACGATTGAATCCGAGGCACTCATGTTTCCTGGATTCGCGCCGATAAAGTCCACGAATCCGAGGAAAAAGGGCCCCCGCGTGAACTGTTCTTCGTCCTCCTCGGAGTGATTCAGGAGATCAGCGAGCAGATCAACCTTCTGGCCCTGAACGCGGCCATTGCGCGTGCCGGCGAACATGGTCGCGGTTTTGCCGTGGTAGCCGGCGAAGTGCGCCGGCTTGCCGAGCGCACCAAGACTGCTACGGAGGAGATCACCGGCACAATTCGCAGCATTCAGGACGAGACCCGTGCAACTCTGCAGGTGATGGAAGGCAGCCGGAGCGCTGTGGAAAGCGGGATGGGCGAGACCGCGCGGGCCCGCCAGAGCCTGAAGCGATCATTGAGTCGTCGAAGCAGGTTGAGCACCAGATTCAGTTGATCGCTACCGCAGCCACCGAACAGACCTCTGCCTCCGGCGAGATCTCAGAATCTGCCGGCCATATCTCGCAGCTAGCGACAGAGAGCAGTCATGGCGCGGAGGAATCTGTGGAGGCCTTGAAGAACCTGGCGTCCTTGGCCAACGATCTGCAGGTGATGATCAATCAATTCCAGCTCGAAAACGGGCGCTCATCTGCTCCTTCTTTGCGCGGGCAATATCGGCCTGCGGTTCACGGGGTGGCTCACCCGGCAGCTGCCTGAGCGGCAATTCCCTTGCCTCCGGTACCGGCGATTCACCTGTCGCCGGTACGCCCCGCGCGAGGCCAGTGCGTTCGTTCTGCTTCTTGCGGAAACCGTTGAAATTCACGGGACTTCGCTATTCCCTGCACAGCACGGTATGGTAGCCTCCGGTTGGAGGCCGGGTGTCATGCGCCGCAGCCGAACCGAACTCCGGAGACGATTGCATGAGCGCCATTAAGTACGATCTGATCATTATTGGCTCGGGACCGTCGGGCCAGCGCGCAGCCGTGGCCGCTTCGAAGATGAAGAAGCGCGTGGCGGTTGTAGAGGCGCGGACAGTCGTCGGCGGTGTCTGCATCAATACCGGAACGATCCCCTCCAAAACGATGCGCGAAGCAGTTCTGCATCTTTCCGGCTACAACTACCGTTCGGTCTATGGAATGAACTATCGGGTCAAAGAGAAGATCACCATGGCCGACCTTGCGTTTCGCGTGCAGGCGGTGATCAAGACCGAAGTGGATGTGACCGAGGCGCAACTCTCGCGCAACGGGATCGATGTTGTGCAAGGCATCGCCCATTTTGTCGATCCTCACACAGTTCGCGCCGAAGGCGCCCAGGGCGATAGCACTCTCGAAGCTGAGCGCGTCATCATCGCGGTGGGGACGCGGCCCGCATCCTCGCCGAAGGTCCCGATCAATGGCCGCACGATCATCAATAGCGACCAGGTACTCGACCTGCCGGCGCTGCCCCGCACGCTGATCGTTGTTGGAGGGGGCGTGATCGGCGTCGAATATGCCTGCATGTTCGCGATTCTCGGGGTGCGCGTCACGCTGATTGAAAAGCGCAACCGGCTGCTGGAGTTTGCGGATCAGGAGATCATCGAAGCTCTGAGCTATCACCTGCGCGACAGCCGGGTAACCATGCGCCTCGGAGAAGAAGTGGAAAGTGTGGAAGAGCTCGCGGACGGCGGAGTGGTGGCCAACCTCGAGAGCAAGAAGAAGGTATCCGGCGATGCGCTGCTGTTCGCAGTAGGGCGGCAGGGCAACGTCGATGAACTGAATCTGGCGGCGGCCGGCCTCGAAGCCGATAGCCGCGGCCGCATCCCGGTCGATGAGCACTTCATGACCAAGGTCCCGCACATCTTCGCGGTGGGCGATGTCGTCGGTTTTCCTGCACTGGCTTCTGTCTCGATGGAGCAGGGCCGCATCGCCGCAGCGCGCGCATTCGACGATCACGCCATCTCATCGAACCCGAGCTTCTATCCCTACGGCATCTACACCATTCCGGAGATCAGCTTCATCGGCAAGACCGAGGAGCAACTGACGGACGAAGACGTGCCATACGAGGTGGGTATGGCGTATTATCGCGAGGTTGCACGCGGACAGATTCGCGGCGATACAACGGGACGGTTGAAGCTGATCTTCCATCGCGACACGCGGAAGGTGCTCGGGGTGCATATCATTGGCGAGGGTGCAAGCGAATTGGTCCACATCGGTCAGGCAGTGATGACGCTGGGCGGGACCATCGAGTACTTCGTCGATACCGTCTTCAATTACCCGACTCTTGCCGAGTGCTATAAGACGGCAGCTTTCAACGGCCTCGGCCGCCTGAGCCGGTATCAGGCTGGATGAGAGGATCTCATGAGCATCGCAATCGGCGTTGTCATGACCGAACATATCTCGGCTGGTGTTCTTGAGGATCAACGGCTTGTCGGAAAGCCGCTTCGTTTCCCCGAAGACAAGGACGAATGCGATGCTCTGGTAGCGCTTCCCGGTGGAGAACTCGTCGAAGTTCTGGCCAAAGAGATCGCCGCACTCACGAGCAGCATTCAAGGCAAGCTCGACGGAATCGGCGTCGCTGTTCCGGGCGTGATTCGCCATGGGGTCGTGGAGGACTCGCCGAATCTTGTCCAGATCAAGGGCATGCGTCTCGCCGAGGAGCTGACCAAGGTTCTCGCCGAGAGAGGCGTTACTGCGCCTGTTTACATCGCCAACGACGCTGACTCAATCGCTGCCGGAGTGGCATCCACGCGCGGACAGCTAAACAAACTCACGCGGGTCTGGACCATCGGCAATGGAATTGGCTACGGCCGCTGGCCCTATGTCGAGGGCGTGTGGGAAGGCGGCCACGTGACGGTGACGCTCGATCCGAGGGAGCGTTTCTGCGGCTGCGGAGGGGTAGGCCATCTGGAAGGCATTATGGGTTACCGCGCGATGCGCATGCGCTTCCTCGATCTCGAACCCGAAGAGGTTTTCGCGCAGGCCAAGCAGGGAGATGTACGCTGCCGAGAATTTGTCGATCTTTGGCATCGCGCTCTCGCGGCGGCGACCGCTTCCTTTATTCACCTGGCGGGACCGGGGCGCTTCTACTTCACCGGCCACAACGTGGGCTTTCTCGATCTAGCGACGCTGCGGGTACACCTCGAAACCATGGTAAAGATGAGCCCGCTGCTCAGTTATTCGCTCGAGATTCTTCCACCCGACGACGAAACCGCCCTGATCGGCGCCGGGGTCAGCGCGTTGCGCGCCCTCACCTGGTAGCAAGAGAAAAGGCGCGGAAGACTCCGCGCCTCAGTCCAGCAAAACAGCCTCAGCACCGGCGCCGCAGGTAGGTCCGCGAAATCCGATCATGCCAGCTCAGGTGGTCCTCGTCGAAGATGGCCCACACCATGCCCAAACCCACGGGGAATAGAGAAACCAACAAAGCCTTCAATCGCCCGCGCAGTTGTGCGCGAGTGGGGTACTCATCGTCGAAGGTGCAGAGCCCGATTCCGGCGTACATCATTCCCGGCGTCGACATGGTTGTCATCAAGAAGAACGCGTGATACACCAGTCCGATCAGAATGAGTGCTGCAAGGCCGCCGATCCCAGCCGCTCTCATGGCCGGCGCATGATGCAGGTGAGCCGCGATGCCCGCGATTCCAGCGCACACCAACCCCACAATCAGAGAGATGTCGACGACCGCAGCCATCAGCCGCAGTTCAAGCGGAGCGAGATGAATGCGCGCCGTAATCGACGGAGGGCCGCCGCCGAAGTCGTCGAGCTCTTCGCGCTCCAGCTCCAGGTCGAGACCCGCCCACTCCGGCCCGCTCCACGAGGGTGCTGGCGCGATTTCTTCGGCAATGGAAGCGGTCGGTTCAATCGAGATCGAGCCGGGGTCCACTTCGAAGATGCTCAATTGGCCGAGCTGCTCTTCTGTCGACAGATCGGCGGCCGATGAACGCGGACGAATGCGCCGCGTCGCTACCAGCTCGCGAGGGAAATGGATCAGGTTGGCGTGGATCGGATGCGCTTCAGAGGATTCATAGGCACGAGGAACGAAGCCTTCTTCCTTCGGCGTCCTCGGGGTCTCCGCGTGCAACGACTCGTCCAGAGGCATTTCGCTCGAGGCTGATGCCGACGGCTCACTGTAGTCCAACTCGATGTGGGAGCTGTCCACTGAAGGAGCTTCAAGATATGCCTGCTCTGCATAGTGAGCCTGAAACTCGACCTGCTCCTCGGCGATCCACTCGAGCTGCGCCAACGCGGCCTGTGCGACAGCCTGAGCCTCGAGTGCAGCTCGGGTTGCAACCTCGGCTTCGCGCAGGGCGGCACGCGCCTCGGCAGCCTGCATCTCGGCATAACTTGGAGCACTGGAAAAACGCGCAGCAACACGTGCTGCAGCCTTGGCAGCCCGCTCGCTGACGCCCAGGCGCTCTTGCGAGGCCCCGTTGTCTTCGACGACGGAGAGTCCCTTGCGGGACTGATGCGCTGCGAGCCGACGATTGACTTCTTCCTTCCACGATGGCTGGGAAACCAGCTGGCTCGCTCGCGTACTCACTTTTTTGGAACCCCTTTGATCTGGACTCGGTACATGCTGCGCATGGACATCAAGAACACCTTTGAAGTGCTATCTTCGACTCGAACGCAACCTATGCTGCACTTGGCGTTTCGAGGTGGTTTTCATGCTTTCGAAGACCGCCGTTCTACGTCCCAAGATTAAGAGGCTCGCTTTGCTATGCTGGCCTTGGTCCCAGGATGCATCCTCGCAATCTCGTGTTTATCACGCTGCTGGCCCTCTGTCACCCGCTACTTCGCGGACAGATATTGACCAATGCGATCCCTCCTGCGACCGAGCCCGCGACTGCATCCAATCCAAATGGTCGGAATCATGCTTCGCTCCCCGACGATCCAGGCCAGGAACTTCTTCCTTTAGCGAATCCCGAGCCCGAGCCTCCCATGGGCGTACCGATCGAGTGGCAGGCTCAACGACAAACGCGCGAAGGCGACACCTGGACACTGACCGGCCAAGTCGTTGTTCACTATCGCGACTTCGTTTTTCGTGCGGACAGGGTTGTCTATCACCAGTCCACATCGGAGTTGGATGCAGACGGTCATCTCCAGGTGGCCGGCGGACCGGAGGATGTGCAAATCGCTGCGTCGCGAGCCCAGATGCGACTCGATATGCACACTGCCCGCTTCTACGATGTCACCGGTTCTATCGGAGTCCGGCGCGCCGGTCCCGTCGCTGTCTACTCAACGACCAACCCGTTTCTCTTCTCCGGCCGTGTGCTGCTGCAAACCGGCGAGGGCAGATACCGCATCATCGACGGGAAGATGACAAATTGCCGGTTGCCCCGTCCCGACTGGCAGCTGATCTCGCGCGCAATCAAGATGGAGAACGGCGAAGCCTCCACGGCCAACACGTTCTTCAAGCTCTTCGGCGTCCCAATTTTTTATCTGCCTTACTTGCGGCATCCAGTCGATGAGACTGGCCGTGAAAGCGGCATCCTGATTCCCGTTGTGAGCAACGGATCGTCGATTCGCGGCTACACTTTCGGTGAGCAGGTCTACGTTGTTCTCAATCGCAGCATGGACATGGTGATCGGCTCGGAGTACTTCTCGAAACGCGGTTTCGCGCCCAACGGCGATTTCCGTTACAAGGGTCCAGGGCTTGACCACCTGCTGGTGCGATGGAATGCTTTGCTCGACCGAGGTATCGCTGCAACGCCGCCCGCCACCGGACTGGTGAACCAGGGTGGTGTCGACACCTCGGCGATGGGCCGCCAGGATCTCACACCGAACACGCGCGTGGCCGGCAACGTTGATTTCCTGTCGAGCTATGTCTATCGGCTGGTGTTCGACGACAACTACACGCAGGCCGTGAACTCTGAGGTGCTCAGCACGCTAGGAATCACGCACGAACACAGCGGGTTCATGCCATCCGGCTACTTCGGCCGTCTGCAGACATTCGCCAGCACAACTCCCGGCGACGAGGCCAGAATTCTCCATCTCCCGTCACTGCGATTCGACTCGCTCGACCGCCCGCTCGGACCCTCTCCGCTTTATTGGGGTTTGAGTTCGTCGATAAGTCATTTGAGCCGCGCGGAGCCTGGTTTTCATGCTCACAATGTTGGCCGAACCGACATCTATCCTCACCTGTCGTGGCCTCTGGTGCTGGACGGCTGGAGCATCGAGCCGGAGGTGGCGCTCCGCGAGACTTTTTACTCGGGAAGCGTGACTCCCGATCTGACCGGCGCAAACGGGGGCACACCTTCGATCAGCCATGAACCCCTGAACCGCGCGGACGCGGAGGCCTCGCTCGATCTGCGCCCTCCGGCGCTCGAACGCAGTTTTGTGCTCACGAAGTGGAACCGAACGCTGCGCCACGTGATTGAACCTGAGCTGACCTATCGCTTCGTGGGAGGAATCGGCTCAGGAGCTCAGAATGTGCTGCTTGTTGACACCAACGACATCGCCACCGATACCAATGAAGTCGGCTATTCCCTCACCCAGCGTTTCTACTTGCGGCCTCTGCATCCAACGGCGTGCTCCGAGATCGAGGCTGCGGAAGGCGGGTGCAGAAATCAGGCTCGGGAGTGGGCCAGCTGGCAGATCGGGCAGAAGCTTTATATCGACCCCAACTTCGGCGGCGCAATCATTCCGAATCGCCGCAACGTGTTCGATTCGACGCTGGATCTGAGCGGTGTCGCATTCCTGACCGCAGCGCGCAATGTGTCCCCGGTCATTTCGCGGTTGCGCTTCGAAGCGATCGACAACCTCCGGGTCGAGTGGGATCTCGATTACGATCCCCGGCTCGGTCATATCGGCGCCGATAACCTCTACGCCGGTTACAGCTGGGGCAGAACCACGGTCGGGTTGGGTCATGCCATGCTGAATGCGGTGGACGAGCAGGGCAGTGCAGCGACGACCATCCAGAGCCAGCAGCTCCAACCCTACCTGCAGATCGGCAAGGCCAACTCTGTTGGCTTCAATCTTGCGGCCAGCGGCGGCTACGACTTTGTTCACGGCGCGTTGCAGTACGGAGGAATTCAGGCGGTCTACAACTGGGGCTGCTGCGGATTAATGGTTGGCTACAGGCGCTTCGAGCTGGGCAACGCGAACAACACGGGCCGCGACGAAACGGAGTGGCTCTACGGCTTTACGCTGGCTAACTTTGGCTCGGTTGGCGACATAAGTCACTCCAAGAGCATCTTCCGCGATCCGAACCTCCCTCCCCTCTACTGAGAGGCCCTTTTGGTGCGCGCGCCCATGGGAACGAGCGGTCGAATTGGCCGCACCGCTCTGATTTATCCTTGAGGGAGAGGATGTACATCTTGCGATTTCGATTCTTCGCCGGCTTGCTTGCGCTCGGGCTTGCCGCTGGTTGCAGAGCCCAATCCACACAACCGACGACGACGAGTCCGGAACTTATCCGGCACATCGAGGTGCTGGTTCGCACGAAATTCAGCGTTCCGCAGGATTACTCGGTCGCAATTGGTGCGCGCACATCAAGCCAGATCCCCGGATACGATACGTTGCCGATCACCTTCTCTCGCGGCGCCAAGAGCAGCACCACGAATTTTCTTATCTCCTCGGATGGGCAGACCCTTGCCCGTCTCGAGACATTCGATCTTGCCAAGGATCCCGCCTTCCACATCAACACGCAAGGAAGGCCGATTCGCGGCAATCCAGCGGCAAAGGTTACGATCGTGAACTTCGACGATCTCGAGTGCCCCTATTGCGCGAAGATGCATCAATCTCTCTTTCCTTCGACCTTCGATCGGTACAAGGACAAAGTCCGGTTCATTTATAAGGACTATCCGCTTGCCGAGGTCCATCCCTGGGCCATTCACGCTGCGGTCGACGCCAATTGTCTTGCCTCACAAAGCTCCGATGTCTACTGGACGTATGTTGACTATCTGCACGCACATGGACAGGAGATAAACGGCGAGGATCGCGATCAGAGCAAGAGCAATGCCGCGCTCGATCGCATCGCGCGCCAGGAGGCCACGCTGGGCAAACTCGACTCGGTGAAGCTCGACGCCTGCCTCGGCAAGCAGGACGAAACACAGGTCCGTGCATCGATGCAGGAGGGGGACAAACTCGGGGTTGATTCGACGCCTTCCCTCTTCGTCGATGGCGAACGAATCGTGGGCTGGCTGCCGGAGGACCAGATTTGGATGGTCATCGATCGGGCCTTGCGCGCAGCAGGCGAACAACCGCCGCCTGCGCCCCTCCCGGCCGCGCCGGAACCGACCACCGGGAGCAAAGGCTCTGGCAAGTAGAGGCAGGGGACAAGCGCGGTCGATCGGTACTTCTGGACCTTATGCGAAACTCGTTCGGAGAGGCCCGCAACCTCTCGCACTTCCGGCCTGCGGGATTTATCCTGTAGAGATGAGAGCCGTTGGCTCCTCAGGGAGAGGTTTAGGTTGCACGTCGAAGCACGTAGTGTTCAACAGCGATTCAAGATTCCGACTCTCACGAGCGCGCTGCTTCTGGCCGCATTGGCTGGCTGCCACCGCCCACCCTCTCCCGACGTCATGGCAACAGTCAACGGCAAAGACATTCTGCGTGCTGACGTCGAAAAGTACTACAAGGCCAGTCTTGGAGAGAATGCGCAGGAGCCAAGCCCGGAGCAAGCCAGCACTGTTCACCTCAAATTGCTCGATCAGCTCATCCAAGACGAAATCCTGCAGCAGCGTGCCGCCAAGCTGAATCTCGCCGCTTCGGACGAAGATGTCACCGCCAAGCTCACCGAGATGAAAGCACCCTATACGCAGGAGGAGTGGGACAAGCAGCTCAAGCAGCGCAACATCACGCTCGACGACCTGAAGCGAGATTTGCGCCGCTCACTGACGCAGGAAAAGCTGCTGAACAAAGAGATCGAGTCGAAGATCAATATCACCGACGCCGATATCACCAGCTACTACAACGCGCACAAGGCGGAGTTCAATCTGATTGAGCCGCAGTATCACATCTATCAGATCGTCGCCAGCGCGATCCCAGTGCAGCAGGGCAACAATCTCCCGGCCAAGCCTGTCAGCGAAGCAGACGCCAAGAACAAGATTGAGGTTCTCTACAACCGTCTGCGCAGTGGCGAGGATTTTGCTTCGGTCGCGATTCAGTTCTCGGACAATGCCAACAATGCGTCGAACGGCGGAGATATGGGCTTCGTCTACGAGTCGGCGCTGCACAGCGACCCCGAGGCGTATGCGGCGATCACCAAGCTCAAGCCCGGCGAGATCACCGAGCCCATTCCGATCTACGATAATGGCGGCCCGGGCCGTAAAGTTGTGGGCTATGGCGTCTATAAGCTGGTGGCGCGTGAACCCGCAGGTCAGCGTGCATTGAACGACCCGCGGGTGCAGCAGACGATCCGACAGTTCCTGCGCGAGAGCCACGCCCAACTGCTCAAGAATGCCTACTTCGACATGCTGCACGACCAGGCAACAGTGCGCAATTATTATGCGGAGCAGATTCTGAAGAGCGGGGCACAGTAAGCAGGCAGGTCGGCGAGGTTGGCGGACCGCTTGTTTCGTTGGCCTAGCACCGAAAGACCCAATCTTTGCAGCACACCCTCGACGGGCAGCAGATTGGACCGCTGTTGCGGTCTGAAGGCCTCAGTGCCTGCCGGTCTCGCAGGTCGAACGGGATCGTCCCGACCGGATCATGCTAACCGGACGAGACAGACTTCAAGAAAAGAGAACGGCCTCCGATGAACGGAGGCCGCTGTCTTTGGAGCATTCAGGGAGACTACTTGAGGTTGCCGCTCGAATCCATCGTGATTCCGCCCGGCCCCTTTTCCTTCTTCTCTTCGTTGGCCTTGCGCGTTCCCATGGCCTTGGAGGTCCATTCTTCGGCGGAGGCCAGATCGGCCTTCACCGCGTCAGCATTGCCAAAGTCGACGTCGGCCTTGTTCCTGTAGATCAGGTTCATATACTGCATGGCATCGTCGTAGTTGGGCCGGTTGGCGATCGCCTGATTGAGATAGTTCAGGGCCTCTTCGATCAACGGAGCGTTCTCCTGCTTGATCGTGTCCATCACCTTCTTCGGCGCTTTTGCGTTGCCCTTGCCATCGTCGTCGAGGCCGGCCGCGCTCAACTCCTTCAGCTTGTTCTGGTGAGCCTCGGTCCAATCGATCACGCCGATAGTGTAGGCGGCCTCGGGATCCTTCGCATCGACAGCCAGCACCTTCTTCTGCCATGTCCGGGCGTCATCCATTTTCTTGATGTTGAAGTAAATGCCGGCGATCTGCTTGAGGCTGTTGACATCGTTCGGGTCTTTCGTCAGCACCTCTTGAAAGATGCTGATTGCCTGATTGGCAGTCTTTAGATTGTCCGGCGTGTCCAGACCAGGAACGATGTTTTGCGAAAGAGCCGTGGCCAGATAGCTCTTGGCCATGGGAAGAGTCGGATCCAGTTCTGTTGCCTTCTGGAAGTGTCCGATCGCCTCTTCGTATCTTCCGCTCTTGTACGAGTCGACGCCCTTGTTCAACTGATCGCGGGCTGCCAGGCGGTTGCACCCGCTGATGGAAAGCACCAGGCCGGCCAAAGCAACCGCAAGCGCCGAAATTCGTGCGGGTCCATTCATTTTCTTCTCTTCTCCTTCAGGACGTGCCTCACGCGACGCGCCTGGAATCTTGACTTCTGACTGGCTGCGGCCGGGGCTTCCGAGCCAGGCTGTGAAGAATTTTACTCCCGCCCTTCCGGACGGATGCACTTCATGCAGATTCGGCGAGACGCGCTGCGCTCGCCGAATCAAGCAGCTCAGCCTCTATTGACCAGCCAGGATCTTCGGCGTCATAAGACCGATATGGTCCACGTTCGCCGCCTTGCCGATATCGATTACCTCTGCAACATACCGGAAGTCGATATCGTCATCGCCCCTCACGAACATGACGCGCTCGGCACGATTGGCATAGATGTCGGTCAGCTTCGCCTGCAGTTCCGACTTCTGCACCGGAGTTTCGTTGATCTTGTAATCCGGCGAAGCGCCCGGCTTGTAGAGAACCTGGACCACAATCGTGCGGTCGTTGGGCTCCTGCTTCTGCGGATTCTTCGGCGGCTGCGGCACCAATGCGTCCAGACCGTGCGGCACCGTCGGCACAATGACCATGAAGATGATCAAGAGCACCAAAAGAATATCGATCATAGGCGTGACGTTGATCTCGCCCATTGCGCCACCGCCGCCACCAGTTGAAAATGCCATGGCTTCAAACTCCTCGATTCCTAGAACCGTTCAAGTTACCCTGCGCAGTCTTCACTGACCGCCGCTGAGATTGCCTTCTTTTCTTTGCGTCAACAATCCGACCTCGTCGACACCGGCGGTACGAACTGCGTCGATGGCATCCTCGACGGCGCGAAACTGCGCGCGCGCATCGGCTCGAACGAAGATCGTCTTGCCGGGTGTATCAGCCAGTTTGTCGCGGACTTTGGCGCCAAGCTCGCTCGTCGCAATGTGGTCCTGTCCCAGGTATACGCCGCCGTCTCTCGTGACTGCCACGACGATTGCGTCTTCCTTGTCGGCATCCGGCATCGGCACCGGGTTATCCACCTTGGCCATATCCACCTGGACCTTCTGCTGGAGCATGGGAGTAATGACCATGAAGATGATCAGCAACACCAGCATGACGTCCACCATGGGGGTCACGTTGATGTTGGAGTTGACCTTTTTGCTTTCGTCTCGAACTGCAACTGCCATTGGATTGGCTCCGTGCCTTTGGATTTTGCTCCGGATGGCTCCGGTGTTTCTAAAGCTTCTTCCCGGGCTGGGCCAGAAATCGGCGGACAGGAGAGATTCGCGTCTCTCCCGTCCCCGCAAAATTCTCGCTCGAGCCGGAAGGCACGCGCCTAGCGCTTGCCGCTCTGCTTGATGAAGTAGTCGATGAGTTCGCTCGAGGAGTTGTCCATCTCGACGTCGA
>CAZPEZ010000109.1:0-13351 GCA_964585715.1 uncultured Occallatibacter sp. | reverse complement strand
GAGAGCAGCGTGTTGGCGTCGGGCGGCAGATAGACGCGCACGACGTCCGCTTTCTTGTTCACGAGGTGATCGATGAAGCCTGGATCCTGGTGGCTGAAGCCGTTGTGGTCTTGACGCCAGACAAGGGAACTGAGTAGATAGTTGAGCGACGCGATCGGTTTGCGCCACGGAATCTGCCGCGTGACCTTGAGCCACTTGGCGTGCTGGTTCACCATCGAGTCCACGATGTGAATGAAGGCCTCATAGCAGGAGAAGAAGCCATGACGGCCAGTGAGCAGATAACCTTCGAGCCAGCCTTGGCACATGTGCTCGCTGAGGACTTCCATCACGCGCCCGGTCTGCGATAGGTTCTCGTCAACGGGGAGCGTCTCAGCCATCCAGGCTTTGCCGGTTCCCGTTATAACGTCCTGGAGACGATTGCTGGCGGTTTCATCGGGGCCGAAGACGCGGAAGTTCTTGTTGTCTTCGTTGGCTTGCATCACGGCGTGCAGCAGATGGCCAAGGACGCGAGTCGACTCGACATCTTTCTGCCCGCGGCCTTCAATCTTGACCGCGAAGTCGCGGAAGTTGGGAACCTTGAGAGGCTGCAGCAGCAATCCGCCGTTGGCGTGTGCATTCATGCCCATGCGGCGGCGACCCTTGGGGGCGATGTCGGCGAACTCGGCGCGGAATGCGCCTTTCTCGTCGAACAGCTCGTGCGGTTCGTAGCTGCGCATCCAGTCTTCGAGTAGGCGCAGATGATCTGGTTTTTCCCGCAACTCGCTGAAAGGAACCTGGTGTGCCCGCCACGTATTCTCGACGGGTTTGCCGTCCACTTCTTTCGGTCCGGTCCACCCCTTCGGCGTGCGCAGGATCAGCATGGGCCACGCCGGCCGGTCGGTCGAGCCGTTTTCGCGCGCAGCTTGCTGGATCTCGGCGATGCGGTCGAAGATGGCGTCAAAGACGGCTGCGGCCTGCTGATGCATGAGCGCCGGATCGTCGCCTGAGACTGTGTATGGCTCGTAGCCGTAGCCGCGCATCAAGTCTTCGAGCTCCGCGTGCGGAATGCGCGCGAGAATCGTTGGATTGGCAATCTTGTACCCGTTCAGATGCAGGATCGGTAGAACCACTCCATCGGTGGCCGGATTGAGGAACTTGTTCGAGTGCCAGCTGGTGGCAAGCGGCCCTGTCTCGGCTTCGCCATCGCCGACCACGCAGGCGACGACCAGGTTGGGATTGTCGAATGCCGCGCCATAGGCATGCACAAGCGAGTAGCCAAGCTCGCCGCCCTCATGAATCGACCCCGGAGTTTCGGGCGCGACGTGGCTCGGGATGCCGTAGGGCCAGCTGAACTGGCGGAAGAGCCGCTTGATGCCGTCACGGTTCTGCTCGATGTGCGGATAGATCTCGGAGTATGAGCCCTCCAGATAGGTGTTCGCGACCAGGCCCGGCCCGCCATGCCCGGGCCCGATGATGTAGATCATGTCGAGGTCGCGTTCGCGGATCAGGCGATTCCAGTGCACATAGAGAAAGTTGAGTCCCGGTGTGGTACCCCAGTGGCCGAGCAGCCGCGGCTTCACGTCGTCGATGGTGAGTGGGCGCTCGAGCAGCGGATTGTCCTTCAAGTAGATCTGGCCCACGGAGAGGTAGTTCGCCGCACGCCAGTAAGCATCCATCTTGGCGAGCTGGTCAGGGGTCAGGGGGTCGACACCTTTCACTTCTGTGGTCGCAATGCTCATAGGGCACCTCGGGAAGGAAGGCTGCTGCCCCTCAGGCTAGCAGCCGCCGGTTGAAAGCAGGGTGATTGATGTCACAAACGGCGAAGAGACGAATGCCGCGATGACGTGGAGCGCTCGCGACTCTTTGAATCAGATGCTAACGCCGTCCTGGAGGGATCGCATCCGGAGTTTATGAGCTTCGGGAGAGTTTCATGGACTCGTAACAATACAGAGAGGGAGCGCGCTTTCTCGATTCAGTCGGGCGATCCGGATCAGAAGTGACGCTTGAGCTTCAGAATCTGCTTTTCGAAGCCGTACCAGAGAGCCGATGCGACCGCGGTAGCCATGGCGAGGCGAAAAGCGACGATGGCAAGATTGCCGGGGATGCCGTAGGGATCCATCTTCAGATCGAACCATCCAAAGTATATAAAGACGGCGATGTGAACCATGTAGAGGCCGTAGCTGATGCGGCCATAGAAAGCCAGGGGACCGCGACGCAGCAGTGCATGCAGTGGTGTCTTTGCCGCGGTCGAAGCGACAGAGGCGAGCACCGCGCCGCCGTAGGCAAAGGCGAGGGCTGTGTCCAGATAGGCTGTGCCGCCGGCAATAGTCGCGGCTGCGGCCGCACCGCCGATGAGACTTGCGAGGCCGATGCACAGCCATGTTCGTTGCGATACCCGAACTGTGTAGAGACCAATCGCGAGCAGACTGCCAAGTGCGATGCCGTCGAGATGAATCAGGGTATGTGTCGGCGTGATCCAGCTTAGATGGGCGCGACGAAAGTTCGGCGACACAATGAGTGCCGCGACGAGAGGCACAGCCAGCAATGCCGGAGTACGCAGCCAGCGCACTAGCGGAGCCCAGACGAAGTAGTATTGTTCCTCGATGGCCAGTGCCCAGGTTGGGCCGAGTGCGGGCGGTAGCACGAGTGGAGAAAGATTCTGCAGGAAGAGCAGGTAAGCCCACCACGGCGCTGTACGTACGGCATCCCAGACACTTAGCCCGACGTACCACGGTGCCTCCGCGTAGACGAAGGCGAGCAGGAGCAGATAGACAGGCCAGATGCGCAGGGCGCGGCGTGCGTGAAAGTTGTGAAAGTAGCGCGGCTGGTCCCGTGCTTCGAGCAGGCCGGCGGTGATCAACAGCCCACTCATAAAGAAGAAGAGCGTGACGCCGGACCATCCCCATAGGGCAATCGGATGCAGAACAGTGCCCACCAGCCTCGGATGGCTGTGGTACAGAATGACCGCAAGAATCGCGAGCCCCCGGAGCCCGTCGAGCTCCGGCAGGTATTTGGGCAGCCAAGTTGGGCGCTGGGGCGTCAAGTGAGCGGAGGTGGTAGCGAAACTTCCAGCCGCGAATCTCGCCTGTTGGTGGGTTAGCCGGCTGCCAGCTGCTTGGCGCGTTCGGTGGCGCGCATCACGGCTTTGATCAGCGTGACCCGCAGGCCGCCTTCTTCGAGCTCGAGAATGCCGTCGATCGTGCAGCCCGCAGGCGTGGTCACCTCGTCCTTGAGCAGGGCCGGGTGATAGCCGGTTTCCAGCGCCATCTTGCCCGCTCCGAAGACTGTCTGCGCGGCCAGTTGGGTCGCCGTATCGCGGGGCAAGCCAACCTTGACGCCAGCCTCCGCCAGAGCCTCGATGATGATGTAGATGTATGCCGGACCAGAAGCCGACAGCCCCGTCACAGCATCCATGTGCTTCTCGTCGACGACGACAACGCGGCCAACGGTTTCAAAGATGCGCTGCGCCAGCTCCATCTGTTCGGGCTTCACAAAGCGCCCGCGGCACAGGCCGGCTGCGCCCGCACCGAGAGCCGACGGCGTGTTGGGCATGGCGCGTATCACGCCGATTTCGATACCTGCTGCGTCTTCGATCGCGCTCGTCTTGACGGATGCTGCAAATGAGACCAGCGTCTTCTTCGGCGTGAGCGCGGGACGAATCTCGGCGACCAGATCGGGCACCTGAAACGGCTTGACGCCAATCAGGATGAGGTCGGCGTGCTGCGCCGCGGCGAGGTTATCGGTGCTGACGTCGACGCCCCACTGCGCGCTGCGCGACAGAGCCTTTTCGGCGTGCGCCATCGTGGCGTGAATCTGGTCGGAAGCAAAGAGGTTCTGTTTGAGAAACGCTTGCACCAGAATGCCGCCCATCTTGCCGGCGCCCAGCACCGCAACGCGGAGGTTCGGCAATTGTGCAGGCGTCCGCGCGGCCTCAACTGCGATTTCGGTCATGGTCTTCCTTGTCTTGGGTGAAGAGTGAGGATCAACTCATTAGAATACGCGCATCGTTCAACTCCGGGCCACAAGCCGACCTATTTCTGGCTTGCGATCCAAGCGTCGATGCGCGCAGTCAATACGTCGAGAGGGAGCGCTCCGGCATCGAGGACCTCGTCGTGGAAGGCGCGGATGTCGAACTTGTCCCCAAGGGCTTTCTTCGCGCGGTCGCGGAGTTCAAGAATCTTGAGCTGACCGATTTTGTACGCAAGTGCCTGACTCGGCCACGCAATGTAGCGGTCCACCTCGGTTTGCACGTCGGTCTCGTCGATGCCTGAGTGATCATGGAAGTAGTCGACCATCTGCTGATGCGTCCAATGCTGAGAGTGGACGCCAGTATCAACGACAAGACGTATAGCGCGCCAGATATCGCCTTCGAGGCGGCCGTAATCGGAGTAGGGATCTTGGTACAGGCCAACATCCTTGCCGAGCCGCTCCGAATAGAGTCCCCAGCCCTCGGTGTAGGCGGTGTAGAACTCGAATTTGCGAAACTCCGGCACGCCTTGGAGTTCCTGGGAGATCGAAATCTGCATGTGATGGCCGGGGAGGCCCTCGTGATAGGCGGTGCTCTCCACCTGATCGAGGTTTCTGTCGGACGCGTTGTACGTGTCGATACGGATGCGGCCGGGCCGGCTGCCATCGGGCGCGCCGGGTTCGTAGTAGGCGCCTGCTGAGGTCTTCTCGAGATAGTCCGGAACCGCCGCTACCTCAAAGCCTGCTTTAGGAAGTCGGCTGAAAAGCTGGGGCAACCTGGCTTGCATCGGGGTCAAATAGCTTCGATAGGCATCGAGCAGGGCTTCTCCAGACGCCGGTCTGAGTTTGGGGTTTGCCTTGATGCTTTCCTGTAGGCTCTTTAGATCCTTGAAGCCAAGTTTTTGCGCGATGGCAAGCATCTCGGCTTCGTCTCTTTTCACTTCGGCGACGCCGATCTGATGAATCTGGTCGGGAGTCAAATCGGTTGTCGTCGTTCGACGAACGAGAAACTGGTAGTACTTGTCTCCATCGGGCAGCGCCCACAGGCCAGGCTGTTCGCGCCCGGCAGGGATGTAGCTGACCTCGAGAAAGCGCGCGAAGCGTTGATAGGCAGGCAGCACTTCTTTGGAGATGGCTGCCAGCATTTCCGTCTTAATACGCTCTTGCTCAGCTGCTGGGATCGACGCCGGAAACTTCTTCAACGGCATCGCGAGCGGTGAGTCCTCGGGTTTTGGATTCGCGAGCTGCTTCACCTGTTCGAGGGTCTTCTCGATGAGAAACTTCGGTGGCACCCGATGATCATCCACGCCGATCGACATGTTTGTAGTGGTTTGCTCGAAGGCTCTGGGAATCGTGTGAAGACGCGCGATCCAGTCGTCGTAGTCCTTGACTGTGGCGAAGTCGAGCTCAGCGACCAGCTGCGGGTAGAAGGAGTGGATGCCACTCATTTGATTCACCGGCATCTCCCACTCCTTGAACTCGGCGGCCTCCTCATCCTGGGCCAGGTCACGAAGCAGCAGGTCCCGGCTGATTTTCTCCTGATCGCTGAATCCGGTTGGGTCGATGGCGGCCAGTCTCAGAAGGAAGTCCTGTTCGGTTGCAAGCCAGGCGTTGATGGCTCTTACCGAGCTGTCGCTGATCTTGTCGTTGAAGCGCTTGTCCCCGATCGTTGAGGCAAACTCAGGTGAGTTGGCGAGGTTGGCATCCCAGTACTCATGAAACAGCTCGTTCAGAGCTTTGCGGCGGCTTTCAAGAGGCGCGAGCGTGGACTGCGACCAGGACGTAAGCGGCGTCGAGGACAGGAGAATGCCAAGAACTGCCATCGCAGGGGAGAAGCGGGTCTGCAAAGGGAAGTACCTCGATGAAACAGGAATGCCAACGATCGTTCTATCGAGTGTAGAACACTGGAGGCTCTGCTCCCCCGGCTCGCGATGGACGCGGTCCGCCATCAGCGCGCCAGGACCGCTTCGTTGCCGAGAATCCGGTACAGAGTCGAGCGGCTAATACCGAGCTGGCACGCGGTGCGCAGCTTGTTGCCGTGATTCGAGTCGAGTACGTATTGCACATGGCGATGGATCACGGCGTCGAGGGACAGCTCCTTGATGTTGGGCGCCGTCTGCTGCATGCCATGAAGGGGAGAATCGAAAGATAGAGACAGGTGTTCGGGGCGAATGATTCCGTTCTCCGCATCGAGCAGAGCCGCCTCCAACACGCTCGCTAGCTCGCGAATGTTGCCCGGCCAATTGTGCTGTAACAAACGCGCCAGGGCGCCTGGTCCCTTTGAAACCGGCCGCTGCTGATAGCGTACGCAGATGCGTGCCAGCAGTTCCCCAGCCAGCGGAGCAATGTCTTCACGGCGTTCGCGTAACGGAGGAACAGCGAATCGCACAGCTGTGAGCCGGAAAGCCAGATCGGGAATCAGAAGCCCCTGTCCTGCCATCTGGCGCAGCGAAACCTCCGAGGAAGTCAACAGCACGGCGCGCCCGGGCGGACGATCCTGCATGGCTTTCAAAACGCCGAGAAGCAACCCTTGGCCGGGCGAAGCGAGCAGGTCGACGCGATCCAGATAGATGAACCCTGCGAGCATTGCCGGATCGGCTTCAGTGACCAGCCACTCCCGCGCATCGTGGCGTTGAAAAGCCGCCTTCGACACAAGCGTGCGACTGTGCAGATACCGAGCCAGCGTCTGCTTTCCTGAACCGCTCTCCCCTTCAGTGGTTCCAAGTTGCAGATGTGGCGCAACTACTTCAGCTTGCCGAAGGAGTTTACGCCAGCCCGAATTCACGCCCACAATCTGGGCCGGGGCTGGCACTTCCATCGCGAGGTGCCGAGGACCAGAATCGGTCTCGTTCAACTGGCCTTGAGGCGCAACATAATGCGTGGCCATGGGCGTGCCGTGCCTCCACAGCCCCCGGGCTTTGCGGGGCCTTCAGCACCTTCATCGGCCTGGTTTCAGAAAAACATAAGCCGGAGAGAATCGCACTCTCGGGCTCATGTTCCATCCAGAATGATCTTCTACGCGTGTTCAGGGGTCGTGCGAAAACGCTTCGACGGCTCGTCGGAGAAGATCTGCCCGTCGCGGATGTGCACCACGCGGTGCGCGTAATCCGCAATGTCTGGCTCGTGTGTGACGAGCACGATGGTGTTCCCTTTGGAATGCAATGTATCGAACAACGCCATGATCTCGAGTCCGGTCTTCGAGTCTAGGTTGCCCGTCGGTTCGTCAGCAAGGATGATCGAAGGACTATTCACCAGTGCTCGCGCAATGGCGACGCGCTGCCGTTGGCCGCCGGAGAGCTCGTTCGGCTTGTGATACATGCGGCTCTCGAGGCCCACGTTGGTGAGGGACTCTTTCGCCCGCTCGATTCGCTGGGCAGCCGGGGTGCCATTGTAGATCAGAGGCAGCTCCACATTGTGTAGAGAGCTGGCTCGGGCCAGGAGATTGAAGGTCTGGAAGACGAAGCCGATCTCCTTGTTGCGGATCCTGGCCAGTTCGTCATCGTCCAACTCACTCACCAGCTGGCCGTTCAACCAGTACTTTCCCTTCGACGGTGTGTCTAGGCAGCCGATCAGGTTCATCAGTGTCGATTTCCCCGAGCCGGATGGGCCCATGATCGCAACATACTCGTTGTGGCGGATGCGGAGACTGACTCCGCGTAACGCCTGCACCTGCTGCTCGGATCCCATGTCATAGGTACGCCAAAGATCCTCGACGACAATTACGTCGCTGGGGGACGGTGAAACCTTCTGCGTTTCGACTTCGGTCATCGTCATGCTCTCCACAGCCATCGGAATCCTACTCCCTGCTTAGACCACCCAACCGGAAAACCATCTCAGGACAACCCGCCCGCGGCGAGGTTGAAGAAAAATCGTCCAGCCATTCGAACCTTGTCTCGCCGCAGCCTGCGCAGAGCGCTCTTCAAAGCGGGCTGCAACCACTCCCACTCTCCCGGGAACACAAGCAGGCCGACGCCAGCTTTTCTACGTCGTCCCGCTCGCCGGGGTCACGGGCTTCTCGGTATCGCGTTTCAGCAAAGCGCCATCTTTGAGGACACGAAGCGTCTTATAGGGGCCGGTCACAACTTCCTGTCCTTCAGTCAATCCGGTGAGCACTTCGATATCGGTTGCTCCCGTGATCCCCGTTGTCACCGGAACGAACTTTGCCCGCTGCCTGCCGTGCGCATCCTTCTCCACGACGAAAACGCCCTGTTTCGGCTGCACTGCCGGATTGGACGTCGAGGCCGCTTCGACCTTGCCATCTTTATTGTCCGCCGCGGGCGGGGCATACATCGTCAAAGCCTGGATCGGCAAGGAGAGAACGCTGGCTTTGTGGGCGGTGGTGATCTTCGCGGTCGTCGAGAGCCCGGGCCGGAGTTCGTCCGTTCCGGTATCGAGCGTCACCACAACCTTGAAATCCTTTGCTTCTTCCGTGCCGGTGGTGGATTGCGATGTCGCCACACCCGTGGAGCGCAACAGTGCCTGGTCGCCGACCAGGGTCACGTGGCCCTTGAAGACTTTGCCCGGAATAGCGTCAACCGTAATGTCGGCAGGCTGACCGATTTGCACATTGACGATGTCGGTCTCATCCACTTTGACTTCGGCAGTGATCACGCTCATGTCGGCGAGCGTCATCAATGTGGATCCCTCGGCGTTCTGGATGCCGACAACGACCGTCTCCCCTTCGCGCACCGGCAAGTTGGTTACGATTCCATCGAAGGGCGCGGTTGAAACCGTCTTGCTCAGGGCGTCTTCATTGAACCGCAATGTGGCGACCTGCGTCTGTAGATGCCCGCGCGCTGAATCGGTCTGTGCCTTGGCCTGGTTGAGACCGGCCACAGCCTGATCCACCGAGGCTACGTCGGTGTCATACGCGGCCTTCTTGGCGTCGTAGTCCTGCTTGGCCATGATGCCGGCCTGATAGAGACCTTGCGCACGCGTCCAATCCAGCTTCTTTTGTTCCAGGTCGGCCTTCGCGTGCTCCACGTTCGCCTCTCCGGTTTTTTCCGCGGCAATATAGGATGCAATATCGGTTTTGGCCGCGGCGATGGTCGCCTTCTGCGCGTCCACGTTTGCCTCGGGCTGTACATTCTCGACAGTGGCAATGATCTGACCCTTCTTCACGTGATCGCCTTCTTTCACGTAAAGATGGGTGATGCGTCCGAACGAGGTCGCACCAACGTTCACATAGGTCTTCGGCTTGATTTGACCTGTACCGCTCACGATCGTGGACAGGTTCTGCCGCACGAGTTTGGCAGTCAGGACTTTGGTATAGCCCGACTGTTGCTTGTAAACCATGAAGGCAACAAGACCGGCAGTCACAACTACGGCCAGAACAATCAAGAGTACTTTTTTCATCGTGGGTGGCTGCTCCAGGGCTCTTCTCAGTTTAATCTACGTACGGCTCACGCAGATGGTTCCAGGCGCGCTCGCATTTGCGCACATTTCCGGCATTTCTGTTGGCTCCAAATCGTTGAACAAAATCGTTTTTTCAGTTAACTCGCGCGTCTGTGGCGAGGGGGCAGTTTCCAGACTCGATTGGTCCTGTGACCGGAACAGTGGCCCAGATGACCTTTTCCGGCCGGTAACGTCCAACCCATGGGTGTTTCCATGCAAATCCTTGCTCTGACCCGTGTGGATTCGTAGAATAAGGGCACGCAGGAGTGTCTTTCAGGCAATGAAGTCAAAAGGTTGCATCTTTCTTTATCTTGCATTGGGTTGCAGTCTGGCGATTGTTCCCGGATCTGTTCTTCGTGCCCAGTCTGGTGATCAGCCCAAGCACGGGGATTCCGCGCAAGATCAAGAGACCGATCCTCTCAAACGGCCGCGCAGCGATAAAGAAACCATCGAGGCGAGAAAGGCGGTTCGTCAGGAACTGAAGGGCGCCTACAAATCCTGGCTCGATCAGGACGTCGCCTACATCATTTCTGACGAAGAGCGGAAGGCGTTCAGAAACCTCAGCAACGACGAAGAGCGCGACGCATTCATTGAGCAGTTCTGGCTCCGTCGCAACCCCAATCCCGATTCTCCCGACAACGAGTTCCGCGAAGAGCACTACCGTCGCATCGCCTACGCGAACGAGCACTTCGCTGCCGGCAAACCCGGATGGAAGACGGATCGCGGCCACATCTATATCTCCTTTGGCGCTCCCGACTCAATTGAATCGCATCCCTCGGGTGGCGCCTACGATCGCCCCGTGGATGAGGGCGGCGGCCAGACATCGACCTTCCCCTTCGAAACCTGGCACTATCGCTATCTCGAGGGCATTGGCGAAAACATCGACCTGGAGTTTGTCGATACCTGCATGTGCGGCGACTATCACTTCACCATCGATCGTGGTGAAAAAGACGCCCTGATGCACGTGCCTGGCATGGGCCAGACCCAATGGGAAGAGATGGGGATGGCAAAGAAGGCCGACCGGTTCAAAGGTGGCTTTGAAAACCTGGGCACGGGTCCGATGAGTTCCGGCGAGGGATCGAAGGAGTTCGATCGCATCGAACTGGCCGCCAAGTTGTTTGCGCCCCCGCCTGTCAAATTCAAGGACCTCGACAATTTCATCACCGAGCACAAACTAATCAATGGTCCCATCTTTCCGTTCGATGTCCGTACCGATCTCGTGAAGGTCACCGACAATACGGTGCTGGTTCCGATCACCGTTCAGATCAAGAACCGCGATATCACGTTCGTGACGAAGGATGGCGTGGCCCGAGGGCTAGTCAACATTTTGGGCAAGGTCACAACGATCACCCACAAGACCGTCCAAACCTTTGAGGAGACCGTACAGGTCGAGCAGCCATCCGAACTGCTCGAGAAATCGCTCGACCGTCAGTCGATTTACTGGAAGGCGGTTCCGCTGCTTCCCGGGCTCTATCGCCTGGACATCGCAATCAAGGATGTCAACAACCCGGATCACATCGGCGTCTACGGCAGGGCCCTTGAGGTTCCCGAATTTCACGACGAAAAGCTGGCTACCTCGTCTCTCATCCTTGCCGACCACATGAACCCCGTTTCGTCGCATGAGATTGGCGAAGGCAATTGTGTTCTCGGCAACACCAAGATCTGTCCTCGAGTCAGTGCCAATCCGGCCACTCCCGTCAGCTTCAAGCGGGCTCAGGAGCTGAACTCCTGGATGCAGGTCTATAACTTGGGCATCAACGAAAGCACCAAGAGTAACGAGGCGCAGGTTACTTACAGGATCGTCGATCAGTCCAGCAATGCGGTCTTGTTCGAGAAGCGCATGGATTCAAAAGACCTGGGCGCGCACAGCGATCAGCTTACCGTGCAGAATTCGGTGCCGCTTGCAGGCCTCCCGCCCGGAAAATACAAGGTAATGATCCAGATCAACGACGGAATCTCAAAACAAGAGATTGCGCAATCTGCACCTTTTGTAGTGGAGTAGTATGTACCCAGCGCACCAAAGCCATCCGGCCTTAGATCGGGAAGCTCGCGCAGGATTCCTCAGGAACAGATCTGCCAGGGACGCCGCCAAACTGTCGAAAAGAGTGATGATGCGCAGGCTTTATTCCGCCTTCTTCGTCACGCTGATTGCGCTGGGCGCCGTTCCGCTCCTGGGGGCTGCACCCGGTTCCATCTCAGGCGTGGTGCGCAACTCGGCAGGTGTGCCGCAGATTGGAGCGGTCGTCCAGCTTCTGCGCCCTGATCTCAGCGTTCTCATGGTCGTCTACACCAACGACAAGGGACAGTTCTCAATCCCATCCGTTGTGCCGGGCCGTTACGCACTCAAGGCTCTAGATACTTCGTTTTTGCCGTCTCTGCGCGAAAATGTGCGGGTTCGCCGCGATACCGTCGTTGACCTCACTCTGAACACCCTCTATGAGGTGATGCAGTGGCTGCCGGCCCAACCGCGCGCCGCTGATGCTCGCCGAGACGATTGGGCGTGGACACTTCGTTCAGCCGCCAACCGTCCCTTGCTGCGTTGGCTCGAGGACGGTCCCCTGATCGTGGTTTCGGATGGCACTGGCGCCAGGCCCAGGCTCAAGGCTCGCATCATGGCAACGGGCAATGAAGGAGCCTTTGGCGAGAGCGGAGAGCGCCTGACTGCAGCCGTCGAAGACACCCCTTCTGATAGTCGAGAACTACTGGCGCGCGTCGATTTCGCTCCCGGTTCCGATGGCGGGATGGAGTCCATGTTGGGCTTCCGCCAGGACCTCGGCTTTGCAGGGTCGGTGCAATCGCTGGCCGCTGTTGCGATCCATCCTGAAATCGACACAGACGGTGCGGATGGGATGGAGGAAGCAGCGATCCGCTCTGCTGAGACGATCAATCTGGGAGATGAATTTGAGGGAGAGGCCGGCGCGGAGCAGGTTGTAGCTCGCTTTGGGGACGACTCTCCCAACACGATCATCGCGGCGCTGCCGTTTGCCTCGATCGGTTGGCGCGATGGCAACTCCGCGATCCGCTATCAGATGGCCACTGTCCCTCATACACGCGGGGGCGGCGACGGGGCACAGGCAGCCGACTATCTTCCTTCAGTTGCGATGCGTAACGGCGCCCTGGCAATTGAGCACGGTCTGCACCAGGAGATTGGCTGGGAGCGTCAGACGGACAAATCCGCCGTGTCGGTCGCCTTCTTTGCGGACAGCATACGCAATCCCACCGTCGAAGCGGCTTACCGTCTGACGACTGGCGGGGCGGCGCCGACCGCCTTCGCGGGCGCGCTCTACGATCAAGCAAGCCAGTTGCTGCAGACTGCCGGACCAGACTTCGCGACAACAGGGATGACAGCTTCCGTCGAGCGTCGGCTGCCGGGCGCTCAGATTGTTCGCCTTAGCTATGCAAACGGAGACGCTTTGGCCATGTCGGGCGGTTCGCGGCCCGCTCCGTTTCCTCAGGTGCTGGCAACAGCGCGCCCGCGTCGTGTGCAGACCTACGCTCTGTCCCTGTCTGGAACTCTCGATGGCACTGGTACGAAGTGGCGGGCGAGTTATCGGTGGCAGCCCGAGGACACAGTTACCGCTGTCGCACCTTTCGCAGCAAATGCGATTGAGCCCTATCTGAATCTCCATCTGCGTCAGCCTCTGTGTGTCCACTGCGAGGGATCATCCGGCAGCATCGAAGCTTTGCTTGATGTGAGAAACATGCTGGCGCAAGGCTATCGTCCCTACATGTTGAGCGACGGGTCGATTCTGCTCTTCGCGCAGGAGCAGCGTGGCATGAGCGCCGGCTTGGCTTTCACCTTCTAGTTTCGCTCCTTCCGTTCTGTGAGTCGACGACCACCCCCCTCTGCACATTCTCGCGACACCCCAGTCTGTGCTATATTTTTCAAGTGGCAGTGTGGCATTTTTGCCTGCCTGAGCTGTGCTCAATGTTTCCCCGCCGCACGGCTTTTCCAATCATCTGGACGCGTAGCTCAACTGGCAGAGCATTCGGCTCTTAACCGACAGGTTGT
>CAZPEZ010000108.1:0-13633 GCA_964585715.1 uncultured Occallatibacter sp. | reverse complement strand
AGGCCGGATACATTCGCGCAGACCTACAATGTCATTCTCATTTTTCGCTTGCAATGCGGCGGCTGACCATACATTCCGGTTGGGCCACTACTCGACCGGAACACCAGGATCTTGATTGTATTGATGGGCGCTCCGTCTCGTTCCGCCGATCGTCACCGAATGCGCGAGAACTTCTCTTAGCGTTCTCGAGAATCACCAGGCTAACAGCGAAAAATGCGATCTACCGGTCTGTACAGGAATAGCAAGGGTCGATGGATGCCTGGATGAGCGGGGCATCAGCCACGCGGGCCCCCTGCACCATCCAGCGAACCGCCGGCATGTTGACGTAGGTGGGCGTGCGCACATGAACGCGCGTTGGGTTCCGGGCGTTCTGCTTCCAACTCACGCTGTAGAAGACCTCGCCCCGCGGCGCCTCCACGCGGCTCACCGCCATGCCGGTCGCGAACGTAAGTTTCGGCTCACCGCAGTTGTAGTCGCCCGAAGGCAGGCGGCTGAGTGCCTGGCGCAGAATGCGGCAGCTCTGCAGCAGTTCGTGTGCGCGCACCAAAAGCCGCGCGCGAACGTCGCCTTCGGTTTGCACCGGTACGTCGAATTGCATCTCGCTATAGGCTGCATACGGGGCGGAGCGGCGAAGGTCCTGGGGCACTCCCGAAGCGCGCGCCGTGGGACCGACGACGCCGCAGGACACTGCCTTCTCGCGTGTGAGAAGGCCGATTCCCGCGCAACGCGAACGAGCCGTCGAACTGGTGGTGAAGACAGGCACAAGGTCGCGCGCGATCTCGCTCTCCAGATCACTGACCATGTTCAAGACAGCGGTCGGATCGACGATGTCTCGATTGACGCCTCCGATGCGATTCATCGAATAGTTCACGCGATTCCCGGAAATGCCTTGCAACATGTCCATGACCTTTTCGCGGTAAGCAAAACAGGCCATGAACATGGTCTTGAATCCCATCAGCTTGGCTGCGATGCCCGCCCACAGCACATGCGAGTGCAGCCGTTCAAGCTCGGCCATGATGACGCGAATGTAGAGAGCACGCGGCGGCGGTTCCAGTCCGGTCAGCTTTTCCAGCGCCTGGCACAAGGTGAGCGTGTGGATGAACGAACAGATGCCGCAAACGCGTTCCATCAATGCGATCAGCTGAACGTAGTTGCGCGTCTCCGCCAGATGCTCTATTCCGCGAAAGTTGAAACCGATGTGCAGCTTAGCGTCGCAAACCGTCTCGCCGTCGCAAATCATCTCGAGCTTGTAAGGCTCTTCAAGGCCTGGATGATACGGGCCCATCGGCAGCTTGTAGCTCATGGCGCCACCTCGTGCAGATTCACTCCGGGCCGGTCTCCCTCGCGCAGAAGCAGCGGCTCGTAGATTCGGCCGGCGAATTCGATCGCGAACTCCTCGTGAATCTCGCGTTCGATCCAATCAGCCGCTTCGCAAATGTCGAAAACACTGGACACGGTCCCAGCCTCAACATGAACGGTGAATCCCAGCAATTGGCCGTTGAGGTCCCATAGGTATTCCAGACTGAATCCTTGTCCTGGAGGCAGCTCGTAGGCGGTGATTGTGATGAAGCGCGCGCCTCGCTGTTGCAGATATTGCGTGAGCTCGCGCGGATCGGGGTCTCCCGCAGTGATCCATTGAATGCCGCTCATGTCGGCAGCAATATCGCCTCGCGCAAGCGTTTCGTTGAGACTATCAGTCGCCGCCATGGAGGCCTCCTGGATCGTGTTGAACCTGGATAGGTACGATCGCCGATCTGGGTGTGGGCGTACGACGCGGCAGAGTGTGGCTGAGCCGCAGACTTCCTGCGGCGCAATAGACCGGTGGGCATTCGGCATCCTGGCTCAGGGCGTGGTCTTTGCAGCCCTCGACGCACCGGCCGCAAAACGTGCACTGCGCCGGATCGTAGGCCCAGGTAAACTCTTTTCCCATCGCCGTAAACGTGATGGCACGAGCTGTGCACCGGAATCGGCACATCGCGCAGCCCGTGCAGCGCGTCGGGTCGAAGTGCACCAGTCCCCGAAAGCCAGGTGAGACCGGCGGCGCCGCTGGAAAGTGCAGTGTCGCAACCCCTCGGCGCAGGTTCTTCCACAACAGCCTCAGGATCTTCATGATCGCAGCCTCATCAACAGCGCCGAAGAAATCGCCAGGACCGCAAAGACGATCGTGCACTGCCAATAGAAGTGGACCGTAGTGTCGATCGCAAGACGAGCGGTGCCCGCAGCTACCAGCGCGAGTAGAAGCACCAGCACGAGACCCATGCCCAGCGTGCCCGCGAGGGCGAGCCATGCCTGCGCGGAATCTGGGACGGCCAGCGCTGCCACCAACCCCACGCCGGCAATCCACTCAAGTCCGTGTGACAACTGCCAAAGGGCGAGTTCGAAGCCGGCATATTCCGTCATCGGTCCGGAGTAGATTTCCTGCTCGGCATTGGGAAGCGAGAAGGGATTGACATGCAGCTTGGCGGGCAGGCAAAGCACAATGGCGAACAGGCCGAGATAGCGCCAGGCAGTCGGCGGGGCACTCGCCAGCGCCTCGAGCCGGAACGACCCCTGTGAAACGGCGATGGAGACGGCCGCTAAGAGAAAGACGAGGTTGTACGAGACCAGCAGCACCGCCTCGCGCGCAGAGCCAATCTCCCCGAAGAGCGACCGCGATGTGAAACCGGCGACGATCATGCAGATGGGAGGAATCTCCATCAGCGCGAGAAGGAGAATCAGATCGCCCGAGAAGCCGGCGCCAAAGGGCAGCACGGGGAGCAGGCCGACAGCGCCGACGGATGCGGAGACAGCAACGAGAGGCCATGCGCGCATGAGGGCTCCGTCAAGGCCAGGACGCGGTGGCGTGCCCTTGCCCAGCAGCTTGACGAAATCGAAGAAAGGTTGACCGAACGGCGGACCAATCCGCTGTTGGAGCAGGGCAACCGCTTTGCGCTCGATCCAGAGAACCATCCAGGCGGCTGGAACCGCAAACAACAGCCCGGGAAAGACGAGGATGCGCAGGAGGGCATGCAGGAGATTCACGGTTGCACCTCCCTGATTTCGTGAGTTTCGGGCCCGAACGAGAGTGTAGGCGCCTGGCCGCGCTCGGCAAGCAGATCGGCGGCGGCGGCGATGCCCCGTATGATCGCATCGGGGCGCGGCGGACAGCCGGGGACAAACACATCGACCGGTATGTGCTTGTTGAGAGGCCCCACCAGCACGCGACTGTCGATGAAGACGTTGGTCGTTGCCGGACACGAGCCGATAGCGACAACTGCCTTGGGACTGCAGACTTGCTGGTAGACGGTTTGCACCGCATTGACTGCGGTACGCGTTACCGGTCCCGTGACGCACAGGATATCGGCGTGGCGGGGACTGCCTTGCAACAGGACGCCGAGTTGCTCTGCGTCGTAACGGGGCGTGAGCGCTGCGATCAGTTCGATGTCGCACCCATTGCAACTGCCCGAGTTCATGTGGAAGATCCACGGGCTGCGACGGCGGCACGCGCACAGAAGACGCCTCCACATCCTCATGGCCGACCCCCACGGAATCCATCCATGATGAACTGCGGCCAAAGCCCTGCAGCCAACAGACTGATGAAGAGACCAACAACGACGGTCTTCAGGATGAGGGACTCGTGCCTCGGCGGACGCGAGCTCATGTCCGGCGCATGCCCAGGCTCATCGCCTGGAGCCTGCCGCTTCGCAGGATGCGGACTTCCCCACCACATGCTTGTGAACGCCTGCACATAGGCGAACAAACTCAGAATGGAGGCCAGCACAAAACCGATCAACAGTGCGGGATGAATCTGCAGCGCAGTTTCGTAGAGTTTCCAACGGCCCGCGAACCCAAGCAGCGGCGGAATGCCTAGCATCGCCAGCATCCCCATCAGGAATCCAAATGCGCTGTAAGGATAGTCGGTCGCCAGGCCCGCGTTTTCGTCTCCAAGTACTCCGTCGTGTTCCGGACGGGCGATCGAAACAAAGAGCAGGCTCTTGCCGAGAGTATGCGACGCTGCAGCCAGCACCAGACCGTCACGTCCCAGGGTGCTCAGCGATGCGACGCCCAGCAGCAGGAATCCACAGTCCTCGATGCTCGACAGCACCAGCAGACGTTTGACGCTTCGCTGCGCAAGCATAAGAGTCGCTGCGCCGATGCTGGTGAGAACCGCCACAATCAGCCATGGCCCCGCGGGCGTGAACATGGAGGGCTCAATTTGCGCGCGCATCGATAGCTCGACGATCGCCACCATATCGATCACTGCAACCACCAGCGCGAGCACAACCGCGGGAACTTCGTCGGCCAGCCTCAACAGCCAGAAAGAAAGGGGCACTGCCGCAAACTTGAGGCAGACACTTGTGAGAAGGTTGGCTTGACCCCACCCACCCTGAGGAAGTATCTCGGACAGGCCCAGGAGCGCTCCCGAGAGAATCACTACCGTGGGATAAACAGAGCGGGCCGGATCGTTTCTCATCGCTTTCCACACGGGTACAATCGTGAGAAGCGACGCAATCTCCAGCAACCCGAAGCGCAACTCCCCGCTGCCCGTCATGCATCCGATCGCGGCGCACGACGCGGGCAACATGATCTGCAGAGGCAGGAGACGGTCGTCGCTGGTCTCCGCAGCGGCGCAGACGAGCGCGGCGGATGCGACGCAGACAGCTGCAATCAACAATTCAGGCATCGCCGGCACAGGCAAGCGCTCGCTGAATGAAGTCGCAGACGGTCCCGTCCACGCCACAAGCGCGAAGACAGCGGCGCTCAGGATGAAAAGACTCATGAGCACATGCTTCTCAAGCCACGCAACACGATGCGCCAACATCCGGGCCGCAGTTCTCAGGCCATGCAGGAGATACCCATAGGCCCGATCGACGTTCGTCCAGCGGAAGAAGGTCTTCCAGTTCTGCTCGAAGATCCGTGAGAAGTCGGTAGCCGTGAGCCGGTCCTGCTCCCACAGAGGTTCACCACCGGTGAACACGCCGCCCGGACCGCCAAGCAGGATCGCACCGCCCCCGCTTGTTGCAGTCCGTACCTGCGCACCGCCCGCCGACATGCGCGCCAGGGCGAAGATCGCTCCGCCCAGCACCAGCGACACGATCGCCAATGCGAGGCCGCCGACCGTTGAGTAGGCGCCGGCTCCCGAAAACATGCCGAGCCACGTCACGTTCAGCGATGCGTCGAGGCCGAGACCGGCCAGCATCGGGTGGAAGAAGTAGACGACAGCCAGTTGCGGCGCGACACCTAACACGATCCCACCGCACGCCATCAGCCCCATTGCCGATTGCATAGTGGCGCCCGCTTCATGGGCATCCCGCGTCGCGTTCGTTGCCGGACCAAGAAAAACCGCGCTCGTGGCCTTGGCGCACACAAACACCGTGCCCAGACTGACCATCCACGCGATCACTGCGGGAATTGCCCAACCCGCCTGCAAGGCCGCAGCATAGAGCATCCACTTGCTGACGAAGCCGCTCATCAATGGAATGCCGGCCATGTTGCCGACCCCGGCCAGCCAGCACAGAAGTGTGCGCGGCATGCGAGCGGACAGGCCGCCAAGCTCGTTCATGTCGCGGGTGCCGGTCGCATGCTGCACCGCTCCGGCATTCAGAAAGAGCCCGCCTTTGAAGAATCCGTGATTCAGGCAGTGCAGGAGGCCAGCCATGATTCCCAGTGGCGTGCCAATGCCGATGCCGAGGAGCATATAGCCGATCTGGCTCACCGTCGAGAACGCGAGCATTCGCTTCAGGTCGCTTTGCACGAGCGCATACATCACGCCCACAATCATGGTGACGGTGGCAAAGGCAATCAGCATCGCGTTCCACGCGGGCGGCCAGACCCCGAAGCTGCGCATGCGAGCTGCCAGGTAAACACCTGCCGTGACGTAGCACGCCGCGTGCAACAACGAGCTCACAGGTGTCGGTGCTGCCATCGCATCGGGAATCCAGGTGTGCAGCGGCACCTGCACCGATTTCGCCAGCAGCGCTGCAAGCATCAGCAGAAACACGCCTGTGGTGAAGGCTCGAGGAATCGAAGCGTCTGTCCAAATCGCTGTGCCGGTGCGGAAATACAGAATAAGAATCGCGACCAGCAGTCCATATCCAGCCACATGTGTCATCAGCAGAACTTTGCGCGCTCCTTCGACGGCCTCCCTCTGGCGAAACCAGAAACCGACAAGGCTGAATGAGCAAAGTCCGATCGCTTCCCAGCACAGATAGACGAGGAACAGATTCGCGCAATAGACCAGGGCAACGAACCCGGCGATAAATACCAGCATCGTAGCGTAGAACCGCGTCGCCGCCCGATCGTGGGCCATGTAACCGATGGAGTAGAGCAACACGATCGCGCCCAGCACGGTCCCCATGCAGGCAAACAGAACACTGAGCGCGTCTGCATGCAGCACAACCGCAAGCGGTCCATCCCATGGCCGCAGGACAATGTGCACCACGTTGCCGCTACGAATTGTCGGAAGCAAGGCAATCACGCCTGCGGCCGCGGGGATCGCGCTGAGCGTCGCCAGGATGCCTTTGCCGCGTGAAGACAAGAATGGCGCGAGGAGAATTTCGAGAAGAGCACCCGCACACAGCACGCCTGTTGGGAGCAGAATCAACACGGCGTCCGAGGATAACAGCATCGAAACCTCCCATCGAAGTGGGACGGGCCCGATCCCGGCTGCACGATGCGAGTCCTGACAGTCAGAAGCTCAGAATCTCGCTCAATCTTCACCAATCGCCGTTGAGGCGTGACAGCTCATCCATGCAACAAACTACCGGCATCAACTCTCTGCGCGCCGCGGTATGCAACCGAGCACGGGATGGTCGTAACACATATGCAGCGGCCAATGTCGTGATGAACGTCACTGCACAAAGCGTGAGAAGTTCATTTATTTACGTGCTGTGACTTCGCATTGCGAATTTGGAGTATGCTGTGTGATCAGATTCGCAATCTTCCGGCAGGAGGCAAGTCGTGGAAGGAATCTGGTACGCGCATTTCACATCCGGCCCAACCCAGGGCGATGGTCTCGCTGTGTTGCGCAGCGGTGAGATTCTGGGCGGCGATGCTTCGCACACCTACAAGGGCTCTTATCAGCAGGACGGCGTAAATCTCTACGTCAATGTCCAGGTTGCACCCTACATAGGTTCGAAGATTCCAGCCGATATCGATCATCCGGTCTCATTGTTCCTGACAGGTTCTGTGCAGGGGGACCTCGCGAAGGTCTCAGGTCACGTCGACAACCACCAGGATGTAACCGTCTCCGTGGAGCTGCGCAAAGGCGCCTGACCGAAGACCGGCCTCTCAGTCCGTTCTCGGCGGCCGGTCCTTTCCTCGCACCATCAGCGGAGGCAGAGCTCAAGCGATGAGGCCTCCAGGAGGCTGCATGCAGAATCCTGCTGAAGATGTATTGACTTCGCGAGACAAACTCACCATAGAGCAAGCAGTTGCTGCATGTGGGGAGCGGCCCGGCGCGCTGCTGGGCATTCTTGAAATGGTTCAGCAGGCCAATCCTCATCGCTATCTCTCCGCGCAAAGCCTGAGCTACATTGCAGAGACAACCGGTGTGCCGCCCGCAAGGGTCTACAGCACCGCGACGTTCTTTTCTCTCTTCAGTCTCGCGCCACAGGGCGACAACGTCATCTCCGTGTGCCGCGGCACCGCGTGCCATACACGCAGTTCACGTGTCTTGCTTGAGAAGCTTTGCATGGATTTAGGGCTCGCGGGATCCGAAACCCACGCCCTGAGCGAGGCCGACAAGCTTTCCCTCACAAGTGCGGACCGAAAATTCACGATCCGTACAGTGGCTTGCTTCGGACAATGCGCCCTTGCTCCCGTGGTCGAGATCAACCACCACATTTTGAGCCACGTCAATGAGCGCACCCTGCAGCGCGAAGTCAAAATTCTGAAGCAAGGGAGAGACTGATGCCGCGTATCCAGGACCTTGGCAATTTCAATGCTGTGCGCGAAGCCGGTCTCGCCAAGCTCCTTCCACCCACTTCCAGAATCACCATAGGCATGGGAACATGCGGCCGAGGCAACGGCGCCGAAGAGCTGTTCCACTCGTTTCACGATGCCATTGGACGCAGCGGACAGGAAGTCCTGTTGGCAGGAGTCGGTTGCTTCGGCGCGTGCCACCAGGAGCCGCTGGTCACCGTTCGAACTCCAGGAGCGCCGCTGCTCATGCTGCGACGTGTCCGGTCGCAGGATGCATTGCGCATCCTAGAAAGCATCGCCTCCCACGCCATGCCCCCCGAACTGATCTACTGCAAAGTCGAAGAGTGGGATCACATTACGGCGCAGCAACGCTACGGCCAGGGATATCCGGAGATACCGGCATGGAACGCGGTGCCGTTCTTCCAGGGGCAGAAGAAGATCGTCTTGCGCAATTGCGGGCTCATCAATCCTGAGGACATCGAAGAGTACATTGGCGCCGGAGGCTATCAGGCACTGTACAAGGTGCTCATCGACAGCCGACCTGAAACGGTGATCGAGCAGATCAAAGCGGCGCGCCTCCGCGGTCGAGGCGGTGCGGGCTTTCTTACCGGCAATAAGTGGGATTTCCTGGCCAAAGCGAAGTCCGACGTCAAGTTCATCATCTGCAATGCCGACGAGGGCGATCCCGGCGCTTACATGAATCGCAACGAGATCGAGGGAGACCCCCATTCACTGCTCGAAGGCATGATCATCGGCGCCTACGCCACGGGCGGAACGCACGGAATCGTCTATGTGCGCGCCGAGTATCCGCTGGCGGTGCAACGACTCGAGCGCGCGATCGAGCAGGCGCGAGAGTTCGGGCTGCTAGGCACCAACATCCTCAATCGCGGATTCAACTTCGACATTCAGCTGGTGCAGGGGGCGGGGGCCTTCGTCTGCGGTGAAGAGACCGCGCTCATCGCTTCGCTCGAAGATGCTCCAGGCAGGCCGAGACCGCGACCACCCTATCCTGCCGAACGCGGCCTTTGGGGCAAACCGACCAACATCAACAACGTGGAAACCTGGTGCAACATTGCGCCGATTGTGACACGCGGTGCGGGCTGGTTTGCTGAGACGGGCAGTGTAAAGAGTCCAGGAACCAAGGTGTTTTCGCTGGTAGGCAAAGTACAGAACACCGGTCTTGTCGAGGCCCCGCTTGGCACTAAGCTGAAGACCTTTATCTACGACATCGGCGAGGGCGCAACCAACGGCCGCAAAGTGAAAGCGGTCCAGACGGGAGGCCCTTCGGGCGGCTGTATTCCTGCAGAAATGTTCGACACTCCCGTCGACTACGAAAGCCTGGCGCAAATCGGCTCCATCATGGGCTCGGGTGGCATGGTGGTGATGGACGAAGACAACTGCATGGTTGATGTCGCCCGCTACTTCATCGAGTTCACCCACTCGGAGTCATGCGGCAAGTGCGTCTCATGCCGTGTCGGTCTCGAAAAGGCGCTACGCATTCTCAATACCATCACCGACGGCAGCGGTACGGAGCAGCAGCTTGCCCTGCTCGACGAACTTGGGCGCATGATTCGCGAAACGTCGCTGTGCGGGCTCGGCCAATCGGCGCCTAACCCCGTTCTCACCACGATTCGCCATTTCCGCGAAGAATATGACGATCATATCCTTGCCCATCGTTGCCGGGCCGGTGTTTGTCAGGAACTTGCGGTCTCTCCCTGCGAAAACAGCTGCCCCTTGCGGATGAACATTCCACGATTCCTCGAACTGTTGCAGGAGGGGCGCCTCGAAGATGCCTTCGAGTCCGTCATTCTCGATAACCCCCTGCCAGCCTCCACGGGCCGCGTGTGCCAACACCCCTGCGACAATCGCTGCCGTCGCCAGTCGTTCGATGAGGTTGTCAGCATCCGCGAGGTGCATCGCTTCATTGCCGACGCGGTCTATGAAGGCGTGTACTTCGAGCCGATGGTCCAACGCATTCTCGCGCGCAGGATGCCCGCCACCGGCCGCCATGTTGCCGTCGCAGGATCAGGACCAACCGGCCTCACCGCTGCCTTCTACCTCGCGCTTCTGGGTCACGAGGTCACCATCTTCGAGGATCATGCGGAAGCCGGCGGCATGCTGCGGTATGCCATCCCAGAGTACCGGTTACCCAAGTCTGCGCTGCGTCGCGAGTTGGAACTGATCGAACGGCTCGGCGTGAAAATGGTTTTCCATACACACGTCGGAGCCGATCTCACTCTCAACGAGCTCGCTTCCCGCTTCGATGCCGTCTTTCTTTCCATCGGGACCTGGAAAGAATCGTGGCTTTATTTGCCGGGAACGGAACTGAAGGGCGTGCTGCCTGCGCTGCCGTTCCTTGAAGCTGCTGCGTCACAACAAACCTCCCTGATTGCTCATCGCGTGGCCGTCATTGGTGGAGGCAATGCAGCGATCGATTCCGCGCGGACATTGCGGCGCATGGGCAGCGCGGTCACTATTTTCTATCGCCGCGAACGCAAGGATATGCCCGCGATTGATGAGGAAATTCTCGCCGCCGAGGAAGAAGGTGTACAGTTCTTCTTCTTCGCCGCTCCCCATCGCCTGATCGGTGGGTCAAGCGGCGCAGTAAAGGCCCTCGAAATTGTGAAGACGCGCCCCGGAGAGTATGACTCGTCCGGTCGGCGCCGACCAATTCCCACCGACGAGGTCCAGCGCTTTGAATGCGATGCGGTGATCCTCGCCGTTGGCGAAACATTCGATCTCGATTTTTGCCGCGCCTCGGGATTGGAGCTGAAAGAAGAAGGCATCATCAAGGTCGATCGCTTCACCCTGGAGACGAGCCGGTCCTTCTTCTATGCCGGCGGCGACGTGATCACTGGCGCCTCGAATGTGAGCAACGCCATGGCTGGAGGCAAACAGGCCGCGCGATCGATCGACGAGCGGCTCATGAACGAGTCGCGCTGGGAACAAATCTTTCCGAGCTTTGAATACAGCCGCACCGCGCCAGGCGAGCCGAGCTTAAGCCATCGCCACCGGCCACCGTCGCTCTCGCCTTCGACGCGTGTCCGCTCACAGGAAGAAGTAGTAACGGCCTTCTCCCGAGCCGAAGCCCTCGAAGAGTGCCGCCGCTGCCTGCGCTGCGATCTGCGTACCCCCGTCAACGGGAATTAGGAGCCAACCTGTGCCCACTAAAACCATCTCCGCACGCATCGAAGGCGAACTCGTCACCGCGCCCGCGGGGCAAACAATTCTTGAAGCGGCCCGTGCCCACGGCAAACATATTCCTACACTGTGCCACTTGGAGGGCTTGAGCCCAGCCGGTGCGTGCCGTCTCTGCATGGTCGAACTCGCGGGGACACAGCGTCTCATTCCCGCATGCACGACCCCCTTGCAGGATGGAATGTCGATCCGCACCTCTTCGGAGACGCTGACGCTTTATCGCCGCATGGCTGTCGAACTTCTGCTCGTAGAGCGAAATCACATCTGCTCCGTCTGCGTCTCCAACGGTGCCTGCGAGTTGCAGAAGCTTGCTCAATCGCTCGGCGTCACACACGTACGCTATGCCTACACCAATCAGCGCCTCGCCGTCGATATGTCCCATCCTCGTTTTGCGCTGGATCAGAATCGGTGCGTTCTCTGTACTCGCTGCGTCCGGGTTTGTGCCGAGATCGAGGGAGCCAACGTCTGGGAGGTCGCGTCGCGCGGAATCTCGTCGCACATCATTTGCGAGTTGGCCGGAGAGTGGGGTTCTGCAAAGACCTGCACCTCGTGCGGCAAGTGCGTGCAGGCGTGCCCAACAGGAGCCCTTGTCGAGAAAGGGCGCCTGGCCAACGATCCCTATAAGAGCGGTTCGATGATCGGGAACCTCGCCAGACAGCGCTCGGGACTCCGTACACGCCAGTGTCCGGCTGATGCTGGCACTCAAACCGCCCCTTAAAGTGGCTGTCGGGGAACGGATACAAGAAACGCTGTTCTTGTCATCTGCCTAGGCTGGGCTGCTTGGTTGTCGACTGCGTATTGGCGGCGCGAGCACCAGCGAAATGAACGGATCGCGTGACAAGTAAGCTGCGCATCGATGGCAACTCGATGCATTAATCCTTGGTTCTGGTCGTGTCACCCTCAACCCGGACGCATCCGTTACTGCCGGGTAGCCCACCACTCGGGAACTTCCGATAAACAAAGGCCTTCACTCCGGGCAGTTCTTGCTCGGAGCAAAGGCTCATTTTTACCGACCACAGCCTCAGAAGATGCTCGTTGCGGGTGTATTCACATTGATTCTGGTTCCAGCAATGGTTCCCTGGATGTGAATCGTTGGAGTGAGGGGCTCGTTTGGAGTGGGGGACTCGACATATGGATCGATCGCGAACGTGCCGGAAAAGCTCTGTCCGTTCGGGGCCAGGGTTATGAGTTCCTGAATGCGCACAGGGCCAACGAGGCTGCTTCCTGTGTCATCCCAGGCAATCGCAAAGTGGTTCAACTGGTACTGGTGCGGCCCTACCATGGTCCACACACCCATGCAGAAATTGCCGGTTATCGGTGCGTGTGAACCCGAGTTCATCAGCTCAGTACCGTCGCTGTGCCATTGAGAGTATCCGGCGTCCACTTCGGCGCCGTCGGGTATTCCTCCGCCACTGTCCTTGGACGTGAACTTCACGTGCCAGAAGCCCACGATCGGTAGAGCGTCACGGTCCTGATCGTCCTGACCAGCAGGAGCGGCCAGGGCAGCACGCAGCAACCGCGCATGTCCGTATTGCGGATGCCAGGCGGTGGGGTGAACAAGCGGCAAGCGAAGGCCGCCGCATTGTGCAAAGGCTTTCGGCATAAGCGAGAACGTGAGTACCAGTGCACCGCAAGCCAGCAAGAACCGTTGGAAAGCTGTCTTCATGTGTTTCTCCTCTTCGGCCGGGGATTGCCGGCTGCTACCGAGGAAAACTTATGTGGCACTTCAGGCGCAATGAACAGAGGTAAATTTCGATGATGAAGAAAGGTGAAGGTGCAAGTCTATGAAAAGAAGCGCATAATCAGTGTTCCAGTCTCGTGCAGTCTATACTTCAGCCGCAAAGGGGGGCGCGGGTGACCGTTGCCATTTTCCAATTCGGCGACTTCAGGCTGGACTGTGGCCAATTCGAATTGTGCCGGAAAGGTCGCAGATTGAAGCTGGAACGGCAGCCATTGGAGCTTCTAATCCTGCTCGCAACAAAAAGGGGTCAAATTGTCACCCGAGAAGAAATCGCGAAGTGCCTTTGGGAAAGCGACGTATTCGTAGACACCGAACACGGCATCAACACCGCCATCCGAAAGATCCGCCAAGCACTCGGCGAAGACAAGGAGCGGCCCCGATTCGTACAAACAGTGAGTGGTCAGGGCTACCGGTTTATCGCGCCTCTCGTCATCGTGAGCGCGATGCCTGAAACTCAAGCTCTGGGGGCCATTCCGGTTGTCGAGTCTTCGGATTCGACAACCACCCCGCCCGCACGGCAATCTCAGAGCCCGCGTCAGATGCTCTGGCTCGTCGTCGGAGCGTTGACCGTACTCGCCATCCTTCTTCTTGCCGTCGCACTGGGCCCGCGATCGCTGGTGGATCGGTTGCTTCATATGGGCTCGAAGCCCGCAATCGGCTCCCTCGCCGTGCTCCCCCTCGACAATCTCTCCGGCGATCCCGGGCAGGAGTACTTCGCCGATGGCATGACCGACGAACTCATCACCATGCTGGCCAAGAACTCCACACTTCGCATCACCTCTCGCACCTCGG